>JANTGP010000040.1 GCA_024762835.1 Bacteroidota bacterium | reverse complement strand
AGATAAATGAAGAGCTTTAATAAACAAATCCGATGGTTATCGGATGAAATTAAAGCTCACCCGATACCTATCGGGTTCATTTACTAATCGGTATTACACTTATATATTAAAGAGCCTGAAAAATGTGAATTTGGCAATATTGAGAAATAGTTTATATAGTAATTCTTTAAATAATAGCATATTAACGATAATATTTTCAAACAAAATTATTAAATGTAAAGTGAAGATGATGAAGGGTATTATGTCAAATGCACAATTTAACGTCCGTAAAAATGTTTAAATTGACAAACAAACGTCCGTATTATTGTGCTTTGATGCATATTTTGTATCTTTGTATTGTATAAAAGTAGTTAGTATGGAAAGGAAACTCTATAAAGAACTGTTAAACTGGAAAGCCAAAGAAGATAAAAAGCCCCTAATAATAAAGGGAGCAAGACAAGTTGGAAAAACTTGGTTAATGAAAGAATTTGGTAAAAATGAATATATGGATGTTGTTTATGTAAATTTTGAGAATAAAAAGCAGTTACAGGATTTATTTAAAAATGACTTTGACATAGAGAGAATCCTTCTTGCATTAAGTATAGAAACAGGTATAGATGCACAACCAGAAACCAGTTTGATTATATTTGATGAGATTCAAGAAGCTGAAAGAGGTATTACTTCCCTAAAATATTTTCATGAAGAAGCACCGCAATATCATATTATTGCCGCAGGTTCTTATTTGGGCATATCACTTAATCAGAAAAACTCTTTTCCTGTAGGGAAGGTACAGTTCCTAAATTTAGAACCTTTATCGTTCGAAGAGTTCTTGTTAGCAAAGAGCGAAGGCAAATTATTAAAGCTTATTGAAAATGGGCAATGGGACTTAATTAAGCAATTTAAAACAAAATATATTGAATTATTAAAACAGTATTACTTTATTGGTGGAATGCCGGAAGTTGTTAAGTCTTTTATTAAAAAAATAAGTTTTGATGAAGTAAGGGCTATCCAAAACGATATTCTATTATCCTACGAGCATGACTTCTCTAAACATGCACCTATTCAAGTAGTTCCAAGAATTAAAATGGTATGGGAGTCTATACCGGCTCAGCTTTCAAAAGAAAATAAGAAATTTATATTTGGTGTGGTCAAAAAAGGATCAAGGGCAAAAGACTTTGAATTGGCATTGGAATGGTTGATCGGGAGTGGATTAATAACTAAGGTAAATAGGATTTCTAAACCAAGCTTACCTTTAAACGCTTATTCTGATGCAAGTGCATTTAAAATATTTATGCTTGATGTTGGTTTATTAGGAGCGTTATCACATTTAGATTCACATACAATAATTGAAGGAAATAGAATATTTGAAGAATTTAAGGGGGCGTTAACCGAGCAATATGTATTTCAGCAATTAGATAAAGACAACTTATATTATTGGTCTGCTGACAGATCGGATGGGGAAATTGATTTTGTATTACAGCAAGAAAATCTTGTTATACCACTAGAGGTAAAAGCGGAAGAAAATTTAAGAGCTAAAAGCTTAAAATCGTTTTGCGATAAATATAAAAATAAGAATGCAATCAGAACTTCAATGTCTGATTATAGAAAAGAAGATTGGTTAACAAATATTCCTCTTTATGCTATTGGAAGAATTAAACAATAATCACTAATGTCCGGTTAAAACCGGAATAGTACTTTGAAGGTGTTATTAATTAAGATCATACTTAAGTCTGTACTTAATTATCAGACAATAATGACTGATAATTAAACGGCGAATACCATTCTGCAAGGTATTGAATTGTAAGCTTAGCAACAAAAACAATAGAAATACTAATAATGATGAAATTGTTTCTGAAATAGAAGAATTATTTTTATAAATTTGTCGGCTAAAGATAATTAATTAACAATTAACACATATATCATGAATATACCTGAAAATCTAAAGTACACAAAAGACCACGAATGGATTCGTATTGAAGGAGACACTGCTTTTGTTGGAGTTACTGATTATGCACAAGAACAATTGGGCGATATTGTTTTTATTGAAATTGAAGTTGAGGGTGAGAGTTTAGACGCTGAAGAGGTATTTGGAACCATTGAGGCTGTTAAAACAGTATCTGATATGTTTATGCCTGTTTCGGGAGAAGTAATTGAGGTAAACCCTGTTTTGGAGGATACTCCGGAACTTGTAAACAGTGACCCATATGGTGAAGGTTGGATGATAAAAATTAAGATGAGAAATGCAGACGAAGTGAATGATTTGATGGATGCAGCTGCATATAAAGCGACTCTTGATTAAAAGACATTTATTGTAATAACAGTTAAAAGCCTCGTCCGGAGGCTTTTTTGTTTTATACTTGTTAAATGGTTTTTAGCACACTCATATTTTTATATTTGTTTTTACCTATTGTTTTATTAGGAAATTTTATTCTTCCTGTAAAATGGCGAAATTACTTTTTGCTACTGGCAAGTTTTATATTTTTTGCATGGGGAGGAGTGAGCTATTCGTTTATTTTGGTTTTCTCGGTATTGAATAATTACTTATTTGGTCGACTTATCGGAAGGTATTTTGGAACTTCAAAAGCAAAGTTCTCTCTATTTGCCGGAATAAGTATTAATCTTTTGCTTATAGTTGTATTCAAATATGCTAATTTTATAGTATTAAATTTCAATTTAATAAGAGATAATTTTGGACTTGAACCGGTAGCAATAAGTAAAATAATTTTACCTATTGGGATATCTTTCTATACTTTTCAAGCCATATCCTATTTGGTAGATGTCTACAGAGGACAATCGAAAGTTCAAAAAAACTTGTTTCATTTGGCTTTGTATATTTTCCTGTTTCCTCAACTTATTGCAGGCCCTATAATACGCTATCATGATATTGCACGACAGATTGTTTCACGCAAGAATAACCTTATAAAATTTAGCTCGGGTATAAAACGTTTTATTCTCGGGTTAGGGAAAAAAGTCCTTATTGCAAATCAAATGGCATTAATTGCCGATAATGCGTTTAATCTTCCGCCCGACCAGCTTTCAACAACTTTAGCATGGATGGGTATTATTGCTTATTCATTACAAATTTACTTTGATTTTTCCGGGTATTCTGATATGGCAATCGGACTGGGCAGGATGTTGGGATTTGATTTTATGGAAAATTTCAATTTCCCGTATATTGCCAAATCTATTAAAGAATTTTGGCGACGCTGGCATATTTCTCTTTCAACATGGTTTAGAGACTATCTTTATTTTCCGCTGGGCGGAAACCGAAAAGGCTTAAAGAGAACTTACTTAAATCTTATTATTGTATTCTTCTTAACCGGTCTTTGGCATGGTTCAAGCTGGAATTTTGTTTTCTGGGGTTTGTTTCACGGTTTATTTTTAGTTATCGAAAGAATGGGCTTTGATAAAATATTGCAAAAAGTCTGGAAGCCTTTTCGGCACTTTTATACCTTATCTGTTGTTACTATCTCATGGGTGTTTTTTCGAGCCGATTCTTTTTCGCATGCATATGACTATTTGCACTCAATGTTTTCGTACAAATCATTTAATATCAATAGGGATATAATTGCAGGCTTTGATAGTTTCTTATTTATTGCCGTAGCTATAATTGCCGTTCTTAGTTCAACTACAATATGGCTTAAAACAGGGACCTTAATTGAAACCACGATAAAAAAATCAGGTATAAACTTGTATGCTTACTATAAGTCTTTTGCCTATTCAATCGAGCTTATAGCAATAGTTTTAGTATTATTTTTGAGTACGGTCTTTTTAATAACAAATTCTTATAATCCATTTATATATTTCAGGTTTTAACTCTTTGCCGGATAATTAAAATAAATATTTAGCATGAAAAATGAATTACATAAATTCAATCGCATGAAAAAGCTAATAACATATCGGTTTTTACCTGTGGTATTTGTAATTCTATTGATAATTCCCGGAATAAATTCGATATTTAAAATTGTTAGCGATAGCGAAAACCTTGAAAACCGGAAACTGTCAGAACTTCCGGAATTTATTGTTGCCAGGTTAGATCCTTTTCCCAATGCTTATGAAGATTATTATAATGACCATTTTTTTATGCGTAATTTAATGAATAGTTTGTGGTCGGAGTTTTCAATTAAATATCTTAAGAAATCACCTTCGCCCAAAAGCATTATTGGGAAAAATGGCTGGTTGTATATGACAGAAAGTGAACTTGATTCATATCTTGCAAAGAATCTTTTCACTGCTCAACAGCTTGATTCTTTTGTTAATGAGATAAAAAAGCGGGTGAATTATTTAAGTTCTGTAGGAACGAAATATTACTTTGTGGTAGCACCAACAAAATACTCAATTTACCCCGAATATTTACCTAGTCTATATCAGGTTAAAAAAAGATTTACGCGTACAGACCAAATAATTAATGCTCTTTCAAATATCAGAGATGTAAATATTATAGATTTAAGAAAAAGTCTTTTAAAGCATAAACAAGAGTATGAAGTATTCAGGCGAACAGATAATCACTGGAATAGTTTTGGTGCCTACTTTGCTTATTGCGATATCATTAATAAAATACGAATTGATTTTCCTGATGTTATTCCTGCCTATCCATTAGATAGTTTTAATATCGAGTCGTTGGATGTTAAAGGTGGTAATATAGCAACAATTATTAATGGCGAATACATTTTCAGAGAAAAACATCAGCCTAAAATAGAATTTATACACCCAAAAGTCTTTACAGGTAAATCACGAGGATATCCTGTAATTAAGGGTTTTGCATATCCGTGGGAGTATGAAATTGTGGATACATCTACTTTGAAAACTGTACCCAAAGCTCTTATCATCCGTGATTCATTTGGTGGTGCTCTCAGACCTTTTCTTTCTTCAAATTTTTCCGAAAGTGTTTATATTTTTGATGCATGGCAGTACAAGCTAAATAAAGCTATTGTTGACAATGAGAAGCCGGATATTTTTATTCAGCTTACGCTTGAATGTCATTATCATAATATATTGGATCATATTGAAGAATATTAACCTGAGATAAAAATAAAAACGCCCTGAATTATCAGAGCGTTTTTTCTTAAGGAGTGTCCTAAAAATTATTTTACCATTTTTTTAAAGAAGTCAAAAAGTAATCGTACTCCGATACCACTTCCACCTTTACCGTGATAACTGTTTGCCGCTTTGCCATAAGCCGGTCCGGCAATGTCAAGGTGTATCCATGGATAAGATGTAAACCGTTGTAAAAATTTACCTGCTGTAATTGCACCGGCTTCCCGGCCACCAATATTTTTTATGTCGGCGATATCAGACTTTATCATTTCTGCATATTCATCCCACAAAGGAAACTCAACTATTCTTTCATAGACCTGTTTGCCTGATTCTTGTAGCTTTAGCATATAATCTTTAGAGTCTTTGTTTCCCATGCCAACAATTCCTTCTTTTCCAATAGCAACAGCTGCTGCTCCGGTAAGTGTAGCAAGGTCAATAACAAGTTGTGGCTCATATTTTGAAGCATATCCAAGTGCATCTGCAAGTATCATTCTCCCTTCGGCATCGGTATTAAGAACTTCTACTGTTAGGCCTGTAAACATTTTTATTACATCACCGGGTGCGTAAGCATTACCATCGGGGCGATTATCAGTTGCAGGAATAAGTCCTATTATGTGAACAGGTAGCTTTGCTTTTGACACTGCATATATTGTTCCTGCTACAGCTGCTGCACCCGACATGTCAGACTTCATTAAATCCATTGATTCAGGTGTTGGTTTAAGGCTTAATCCTCCTGTATCGTAAACCACACCTTTCCCTACAAGTACATAGGCTTTATCATTAACAGCATTCTCCGGTTTCCATTCCAAAATGGTAAATGTAGGAGGGTCGATACTTCCTTTATTTACGGCGAGTAAACCTCCCATTTTTAATGATTCGATTTTCCTTTTGTCAAATACCTCTACATTAAAGCCATTTTGATTACCGGCTTTTTGAATCTCTAAAGATAATTGTGTAGCTGTTAAAAATGAAAGAGGCTCATTAATAAGAGTTCTTGTAAAATTTACGGCTTCAATAATATTTTGCAAGTCTATGCAATTGCTTTCTTTTACTCTGTCATCAGAAATATTAATTGTTGATAATGAATATTTTTTATCATCAGCATCTGAATAATATTTAAGGAACTGATAATTGCTTAGGGCTATGCCTTCGGCATATGCCAGAACTGTATCAGCAGATAAATCCAGTGCCATTAAACAAATTTGTTCAGGCTTATATTGCATTATTGAATCATGGGCTTTATTTGCTTCTTTACGTGCTGTTTCTAATTCCTGAGCATAGTCTTTTTTTTCGATAAGTTGAATAATTTTAATATTCGGATAGTTTGCAAGCTCAATCCTCTCCAACTTATTCTCTATACTTTTTTTTATGAAACTTAAATCATTACCACTAAAAACACTTGAAAAATCAAAAGCTTTATCGGCAAGATAGATTATGTTTCCCTTGCATTGTGAATTGTTTATTTTTCGAATTTTCATTTATTCAATTATTAATTTTGTCGACATATTTTTATTTTTGCTTTGTACTCTAACAAAATAAAGTCCTTTTTCCTTTACTGTAAAATGCAATAAGTTGTCTATGGGCACAATATCATATTTCTCATATTCAACTATTCTTCCTGTAACATCGAATATCTGTATTAATACCTCATTTTGTATATCATCATTTAGTTTAATGAAAAACAAGTTATGAGCGGGATTAGGGTAAATATTAAAGCTTAAGTTTTCATTTTCGTCAATACCATTATATGGATAAGAAAAGTTAGCCTGAATATTATTCACAGCGTTACCGGCAAGGTCTTCAACATTATCAACAGTTAAAGTGTATGAACCTTCAACCATACCTGAGACAGTTAATATCATTTTTGATTTGTCGAAAGCATGAAGTGATGCATCTACAACAGTTACCCCGTTATTTATACTATAGTTGTTTACATTTTCGGCACTTGTTGCCTCTAAATCTTCTGAGAAATTAACATTAACAATTGTTTGCGTAGCTGCCTGGATGCTGTTAATAGAAGGTGCTTCGGAATCTATTCCTGCTGTTACATCCTCTTCGCTGCGTAGTTCAATCTTAAATTCGCCAAAATCATAATTTAAAGGTCCTGTTATGGTATAAACATTTCCAATTACATAATCGAAACTATAAATTGATGAATTATGAATTAATGCATCGCCACTACCGTCATTTACTATCCACATACCAAAGGCGGTATCTCTTACACATGTCGCATTGTTTAATCTTACAACAACGCCTTCGTATTGTTCGTCTTGCATTGATCCTGTTGCAACAACAACCGGCTCAGGTAACATGTTATAAGAAGAGATATGGTAAAAGGCAGTTACATTTTTCAGTTCAGTCATATCGTAATATTCATCTACCTCGGCAGAAACAATTACACTGTCACCAATTTGTGGGAAATAGCCGGAGTTATAAACATAAACTCCATTCCATGCTCCCGGGCCATCTTGTATAAAGAAGTTAGAACCAAAAGCACCTGTTACAATTCCTGTAGTTGAAATTTGTGCACCTGCATAAGGAGTGGAGCCTGCCTGTCCCTGGATATCATAAATACTGGTAAGTGTTCCGGAAAAAGGCTCATTGCCTACGGTATATGAACCAAAGAAAGTGTTATCTGTGCTACCGTCTGAGGCTACAATTTTGTAATATACGTTTGTTAAGGCTGCTTGTCCCGGAATTTGTGCAATGTAATTACTCCCCGAGTTTGTCATAACAATTGTATTTGAAAGATCGCCCCATGACAATCCCCAATAAACTGTGGCTGAATTAATTGTTCCTCCGTTATTTTGACTTATTTCACCAGCTATTTCAACAGGGTCGTTAACAATAGGTTGTGCAGGGTCTAAACTTACACTATTGAAGATGATTGGACCGGCAGAAACATTATTCCATATATATTCGATAAATTCTGGATAATCAACAAATGGATTTCTGTTATGTTGCCAGTTAAAAACCATATCGTTTCTGTTCTTCTCAAATTCATCAGGCGGGTCTTGTAAATTCCACTGCAACAGGGTAGATAATTTTCCATGTTCAGGCATGGGGTAGGTATTAACATAATCAACTACTTCTAAATCCGGTTCTCCGTTTGTACCTTCGTATCTTGTTGCCATATAAAAAATCATACGGGCAACATCTCCCTTTACTTCATCACGTGGTTCCCAGGAGTCGTTATCCGAATAGCAACCCGTTGGTAAGCCATTGTCGTATACTTCCGAACCACCGTTGTCAAAATCTTTGTATGAGCGTGCTGAGTTTACCGTTGCATCAACAGGGCGTATAGCATGAGCATCTGTACCCGGTCCAGGGTCGGTACCAAAGTCACCATGAGACTTAGCCCATACATGTTCACGGTTCCAATAGTTTAGAGAATCAAGATTACTTGCAAAGTTAGACTTAGGAATAGACCAACCTGTGTACAACAAAATAATATTGTCGGGATTATTAGGGTCTTCATCCGAAAGTTTAAGTATTTGTTTTACTGTACTGTATTGGTATTGAGTATGCCCGTCGATAATGTTATGAAGAGCAGTTTTTAAAGCAGCACCGTCGAGCCCGCTTGTTCCGTTATAATAGTCGGCAGGTTGTGCAACAATACTATTAAAACTAAATATTAAGAAAGAGATAAATAAAGAAATTTTTTTCATGTTTATTAAATTAATGCAGCTTAATTAAAAAGCTTGTAAATTGTTATAAATACTAAAAAGATAATTTTACTGAAGTAGTAAATCTACGTCCCATACCAAAAAATACGGTAGCTGATTTTGCATCAAAATCGTTTGTTACAATATCGTTATATGGGTCGTTATTTGTGGCATCGCTTATGTATTCTTCGTTAAAAGCGTTTAATAAATTAAATGACCATTTAATTCTGTAATCTTGATAATAGAAAGAATATCCAATGTGAAGATTAACCATATTATACGAAGGAAGCTCCCATGAGTCAATAGCTTCTTTTTGTAAGCTTGAAGGATTAAAATCAGCATAATATCTACTAAAATATGTATATTTACCTTTCATATAAAAACCCTTAAATGGCTCATAACGTAAACTTGCTGCAAATTGTGTTTGAGCAGCGTCACCAACATGAACGCCACCTGCATCAAAGCTTCGTGAATACGCATAATCACCAATTTCGTCGTAATAATTAACTGTTGCTTTTGAGTCCCATCTCCAATCACCAATTGAAGAAAGACCTTGAAATTCAAGTTTAGAATTAAATTTATATACAAAATCAAGTTCAACACCTTTATGTAAAGCATCAATACCATTTATGTAACCTGTAAAGACATTCTCGTCTGCATCTCGTTCTCTTACAGGCTGAACAGGCTTATTGTCCCATATTGTGTAATAGGTGTTTACGTTAATTGCAAACTTTGTTTTATGATAGGAATATCCTAATTCTACTGACTTTATCAATTCGTTATTAATATCTTTTAAGAAAGTATTATTTTGTGCTATTACGTTATTAAAACGTGTTGCTTTAGATAATATTCCGGCATTCATAAACACATTTGAATACTCGCTTAAATTATAGTTTACACCTGTTTTAATTGTGTATCCGGGAATCCATTTCCAGTCTGTTTGAGCATTTCTTGCCTCGGGTGAATCAACAGTGTATGAGTTGCCGTTATATACTAAAGTGTCAGCCGCAAATTGGTGAGTCCCTGTTTTTGAGAATCCAACAGCTTGAGAAAGAATAGTATCTGACAAAACAATATCTTTTCTTCTAAAATAATCGATTCTCTTATAACCGCTATTTGATACTGAAAGATTAAGGAAACCGCTTATAACCTGATTTGAGTATTCTGCTTGACCGAAAACACCTGCCCATCTAACAAGGCCATCATTGTGATAATAAATTTTATCGCCAAGATGTCGTTCTGTTGATGCAATATTATTATTATTTATTTGCGATTTGTTTTCGTCATAAAATATTTTCCCGCCAAGCATATCGTACATTTCCCTGTAATGCTCACCTCTATATGATCTTAAATCAATACCTCCAGAAAAATTTAACTCATCATTAAGATTGTAATTCATAGTTGAAAGCATTCCATACCAATAATGGTTATTTATTGAGCTGTATAAGTAACCTGTTGTTTCTTGCTGCCCTGTAAATACATTTGGTGTAGCCTGATTATTGTAAAGTGTTTGTAAATCAACTTGATTGTTAACCGGAGAAACGCCTCCTTTAAGTCCTGTTCCTCCTCCGCTTCCAATAGAAGCATATAAGATATTTGATACTGTAAAGTTCTCGTTTACAGTCCAAAAATCTTTTAAACTAAACTGGGGTTTATGGTAATAGTTCTTTTTTGTGTTTATTTTTTTTACATCTGCATGAATTGTGTCACCATTCTCATCTAATGACCAACGCTCAAGGTATCCCCAGTGCTCATTATATCTTAAGCCAAGGTCAACAGCAGGAGGTTCAGTATATGATGTATCATCACCTATAAGTTTATCAGCATATGCTTTGTCATAAGTAGCAATTGGATTTTTATAGCTTCGTTGTCCATGACTTTGCGGAGCTCCCATTCCTGTTACAGTAAACAAGTGATTTTTATATTGCTTATCTATACGAAAGAAATAAAACCATCCTTTGGTAAATGTTTGTTCTACCCAACCGTCGCCTTGTTTAAATGAACCGGCAAGAGTGTAACTCCAACCTTTATTTAATCTTCCGGAAGTGTAGCCAATGGATGTTCTTGTAAAGTTATTGCTGCCGATTTCTTGTTTAATAATTCCTCCTTGACGGGCATCAATTCCTTTTGACAATATATTCATTGTTCCACCAACAGATGGAATGGCTAATTTAGAGGCTCCCAAACCCCGCTGAACCTGAATACTTCGTGTCACAGCATCAAGTCCAAACCAGTTTGACCAATATACCCAACCGTTTTCCATATCGTTAACTGGAATACCGTCAAGCATAACTGCAACATTCCGTTGATTAAATCCACGTATTGTTATACGGGCATCACCATCGCCTCCTCCTTGTTGTGTTGCATAAACACCGGGTGTAGAGTTGAGTATCATAGGTATATCCTGCGATGCCAATTCTTCATCAATCTTGGCTGGTAAAACATTTGTAAAAGCAACAGGAGTTTCTCTTTCGCGGGCAACATCAGCAACTATCTGTATTTCATCAATAATGTCTGTTTTCAAACGGAAAGTTAAATATATGTCTTTTGTGAGATTTATTGTTTTTGTTTGGTTTCTGTAGCCAACATAAGAAACCTTGATATTGTATTTCCCTTTTTCAACTTCAATAGAAAAATTTCCATCATAATCAGTTACTGTTCCAACACCCGATTTTACCAATATATTAGCCCCTATAAGTGTTTCGCCTGTTTCGGCATCTTTAACAACCCCGCTTATTTTATAATTTTGTGAAAACACACTAAAAGATAAACTAAGGATAAAAAGTACGAGAATAGATTTTTTCATAACAAGTAATTATTAAAAAAATAAAGGTATTTGTAGGCAAAAAGTCTTTCAAATACCTTTATTTATTATATTTTCAAGATAATGGGATTTTTAGTTAAGCTTAAATCCTGTATTATCTTACAAGTAATTTTTTATTTATTGAGCTATTATCTCTGAATGTAACTTTTACAAAAAATAAGCCTGAATGTGTATCTTCCAGAACAATATGCATATCACCTCTTGCAACCGGATTTGCTTGACTTAGTACAACTTGTCCCAGTGAATTATAAACTTCAATAGATTTAATAATCTCTGTTCCTTTTATGGTAAATTCATTATTTGTAACAGGATTTGGAAAAAAGACAGCGTCATTTGAAGGGACAATTTCATTTATTGAACTAGGGTCTGTCCATGCAGCATTACCACAGTCGCAAGTGTGCATACGAAGACTATCAAAAGTATTACGTGGTAAGGAGTCCCATTCTAAGGTAGGGTTAAATTCTGAAGGATTTGTAAACACACCATGTAAAACACCGGGTTTACGAACCAATGTCTGGTCTTTAGTCCAAAGTCTCCACCATTCGCCTGTATCAACAAAGCCCGATGAAGCATCATCTGTCCAACCTTGACCCGGGTCTTCCCCAACCTTGCCAATTATATCGAGAATAGTTCCGTCTAATTTCTCAAGAGTAACAGCATCGTTACCGTTAAAATACATCATTTTATTTTCTGTATAAACAGGACATAAAAAGATATCAGCTAAAGCACGCAGCTCGTCAAAAACTATAGTATCCTGGCCTGTCCCGGTAGGGTCGCGTTTGTCAAGAACAACAACCAACACGCTATGTGCATTTAATATTCCTCCTGTTTCGAGACTTACGTAGTTTGGAGATGTACCTCCATTTGAATATCTTGACATCTGATAATCAGATAAATCTATTGCTTGATCGGTTGGGTTATAAATTTCCAAAGCTTTGTTATTATAGCTTCCCTCTACATATTCAGAAAAGAATAAGTCTGAACAGTCTTGTGCCATTAACGTACTAAACATAAATATGCTTAGGATAAAAAGTAAATTTTTCTTCATAATAATATTATTTAATAATTTTTTTCAAAAGTATTAAATGTAAATTTAAAATGATAATTTTTTAATGTTAATTTTAAATGAAGATTTCAAAGCATTGTAAAATATGCAGTAAAAAAATGAAAGAATTCTTTATAAGAGATAAAAAATTGCAAATTTCAATTGAAGAAATCTTAGCCCTAATTAAGAATAAACAATGCCTTTTGAAAGAGAGACTGTTTTGTTTAACCATAATAATTATTCTGTCATTTTTTATTAATGTACAAGTTTTACCAGCCTATACCGAAACTCATGATGTAAATTATTTTGAAATCAGGGTTTGCCCAGATTTGTTTACTATTAGTGCATAAGTTTGTTTTACAGTGGAACTTGTACTTCAATTTTTACAATTATGAATAATGTAAACTTTGTGTAAATTGATGTTTTTTCGGCATAAGTTAACTAAAATACAGCATATAAGACACAAAAAATGAATTTACTATTGGTACTTCTGAAATAGCCGAAGATAGAAATTTTCATGTGCTGTTTGTTAGGCTAAAATCTGTGCAAAATCTTTTGTAACTATGGGATAAAGTTGACTATCACCGCAGTAAAGTAGCAGGGATTATTAATTATCGTTATTCTCATAATTGTAATTTGTACATATTTTCTTTACGTTTATATCCCATTTCACATTCTTTATCTTTATTGAAATAATTGATATTTTAAAGAATTAAAATTTTTATAGATTTGCATCACTTATTTTAAACAATTAAAAAAAACAAATCATGATTAAATATCTTTTAAACTCTTTATTAGTTGTATTGCTAATGTCGTCGAGTATAATTGCTCAGGACAATGAGAAAAAATCAGAACCGGAAGGTTATAAATTTGAAATGGTAAAAGAATTACCCGCGACACCGGTAAAAGATCAATATCGTTCAGGTACATGTTGGAGTTTCTCAACAATCTCATTTTTAGAATCGGAGTTGCTTCGTATAGGTAAAGGTGAATATGACTTAAGCGAGATGTTCGTTGTTTGGAATGCTTATTCTGATAAAGCAACTAAAACAGTACGTTTTCACAATCATTTAAACTTTGGTGGCGGTGGTGCTTTCCATGATGTAACTGAGGTTTGGAAAAAATACGGAATTGTTCCCGAAGAAGCATACCCGGGCATGGTAATAGACGAGGAGGGACATGTACATGGCGAAATGGATAATGTGCTGAAAAATTATATTGATGCTGTTATCGAAAATAAAAATCGTCATCTTACACCTGTTTGGCATGACGGTTTCGATGCTGTACTAAACACCTATCTTGGACAATATCCTAAGGAATTTACTTATAAAGGTAATAAATATACGCCACAAAGTTTTGCTAAAGAGCTGGGTCTGGATATGGATGATTATATCGAACTATCATCATATACTCATCATCCGTTTTACGAACCATTTGTAATTGAGGTACCTGATAACTGGATGTTTGGAGAAGTTTATAATTTACCTATTGATGAGTTGATGGAGGTAATTGACTATTCTATTGAAAATGGTTATACTATAGCCTGGGGAGCTGATGTAAGCGAAAAAGGCTTTTCATACAGAAATGGTGTGGCTATTGTTCCAACCGTCAACAAAAATGACATGACAGACTCTGAAATTTCTAAATGGGACGAGTTAACAAAACGCGAACAGCAAGCTGCTCTTTACAAATTTGACAAGCCTGGTGCTGAAAAAGAAATTACTCAGGAAGACCGTCAAAAAGCATTTGATAATTACGAAACAACCGACGATCACGGAATGCATATTATTGGAATTGCAAAAGACCAAAACGGAACAAAGTATTATTATATTAAAAATTCATGGGCTGACAATAGTAATAAATACAACGGATATTTTTATGCCTCTGAGGCTTTTGTTCGTTATAAAACTATGGATATCATGATAAATAAAAATGCTCTTCCTAAAAAGATTAAAAGAAAATTAGATCTATAAGATTTGATTTTAAAAAAATAACTTTTCAATTGCCGGCTAATTTGGATTTTAATCTAAGTTAGCCGGCAATTTTTTTATAAAAGCAACTTCTTTTCTTCTTCCTTTAGGTTTCAACTGCTGTACGGAAAAGGCAAAATAAAAAGAAGTTGGCTTACGGCGTTTAAGACTAAAAGTATTGTACCTTTAGGCGATGCCAATAAAATAGGATATAGAATTCACCTATTTTCAATCCTAACGTTTAAGTAAATTGTTATTTAAATTAATTTTAAATTCGGTAATAAGATGCTTAAATAGCATCAAAAAAGATTTTTTTTGATACTTTTGAAATTGAAAAACAAAGAATCTTAACCCAAATATAAATGTAAATAGATTATAAACAACATTATATGAGTACAAAAGAAGAAAATAATAACCCACGGCGAAAGTTTTTAAAAACTCTTGGTTTAGCTGCCGGAGCTGTTTCGGGAGCCGGAATGTTGAGTTCTTTTACTTCGGAAACCGAAAATGAGAAAGTAAAAGTTTTATCGCAGGACGGACAATTGGTAGAGGTTGATGCAAAGAGCTTAAAGATTGCAAACAATCCTGATAAAGGAATTGAATTAACAGAATTACAAAAGAGAGGTCGAGAGGGAATACCCGGAAAGAAATGGGTAATGGTTATCGATTTGTCGCGTTGCCAGAATGCACGTAAATGTATGGAAGCCTGTCAAACAGCACATGAACTGCGACCTGAACAGCATCATATTAATGTATTAAGAATGCAGGATACAAAACAAACTGCACCTTATTATATGCCAAAGCCATGTTATCATTGCGACAATCCTCCTTGTACCAAAGTGTGTCCGGTAAATGCTACTTTTAAGCGTCAGGACGGTATTGTGCTTATTGATAACGAAAGATGTATCGGTTGTCGTTTCTGTGTTGCTGCATGCCCTTATTCGGCACGAATGTTCCAGTGGTTTGAGCCTGAAATGACCGAAGAAGAGAAAATGCGTACTTATGACATAGAGCTTAATGTTCCCCAGAAAAAAGGAACTATTACCAAATGTTTATTCAGTGCCGACCGCTTACGCGAAGGGAAATTACCTTATTGCGTTTCTGCTTGTCCTAATGGAGTTTATTATTTTGGCGACCGTAACGAAGATGCAGTAACCAATGGAACAACGGGTGAAACTGTTCGTTTCTCTGAGTTAATTCGGGATAATGCAGGTTACACGTATCACGAAGAGCTGGGAACAAAACCGCAGGTTTATTACTTACCTCCAAAAGACAGACGTGTTCCATATAAAGCACCTGAAAATCAATCTTAATTAGTAATTTAAAAACAAAGACTATATTATGGATGATAATTCTATAAATAATCAAACGACAAATAACAGTCTACAAAATATTATAAGCGACCTGACTAATCCAATTAAACGTAATCCTATCGGTAATAAAATATGGGTAACTTTTTTGGTCTTAGTAATAATTGCAGGCTTAGTGGCTTATGGTTATCAAATAAAAACAGGACTTGGTGTTACGGCCATGCGTGATTATTCGTCATGGGGTATGTATATCGGGCATTTTGTGTTTTTAGTGGCTGTTAGTTTAGTCGGTTCGCTGGTTACAGCTATTTTAAAACTGACAGGGCAAAAGTGGGCAACACCTGTTACCCGTATCTCAGAAATTATTGCTGTTGCTGCCGTTGCTCTTGCGGGTCTTACTATTATTGTTGACATGGGACATCCCGATAGAGCTTTAAATTTATTTTTGCATGGACGTTTTGCTTCACCAATACTTTGGGATGTTACGGTTGTTACTACTTATCTGGTAATTTCAGTAATTTTACTTTTCCTTCCCTTAATACCCGATATTGCAATTTTACGTGACCACTATACCGATGCTCCTAAATGGAAGAAGAAAGTTTATAATATCTTGTCCTTAGGCTGGAAAGGCACTGAAGAGCAATATAAACTTCTGAAGAAATCAATAAGAATTATGATGGTGCTTATAATGCCGGTTGCCTTGGCTATTCATACGGTAACATCATGGTTGTTTGCTGCAACTTTACGTACAGGTTGGAATAGTACCATATTTGGTCCTTACTTTGTTGCCGGAGCTTTTATGGCTGGAGCTGCAGCAGTAATAATTGCAATGTACTTTTTCAATAAAAATTACAAACTCCAAAAGTATTTATTGCCGAAACATTTCGATATGATGGCTAAGCTTTTGGTACTTACTTCTTTGGTTTATCTTTATTTTAATATTAATGAATATATAATGCCATATTATAAAATGATGCAACTTGACCGAGACCATTTAAATGAATTGTTCTCTGGTGAAGAATCAATTTTATTCTGGTCGGTTCAAATATTTGGTATGTTTATTCCAATAATATTACTTCTGTTTAAGAAAATGAGAACACCATTGCCAATGATGATAATTTCTGTTTTTGTAGTAATTGGTGCATGGCTTAAAAGAATGATAATTGTTATTCCAACACAATTTCATCCAACATTTCCAATTCAGAATGTTCCCGAGAATTTTCATCATTACGACCCGACATTAATTGAGATTACAATAACATCGGCAACAGTTGCAATGGTTCTACTCATTATTACATTGTTTGTCAGGTTATTCCCAATATTACCAATTTGGGAAATTGCTCATGAAAGCGGACATCACGACATTGAAAAAGAAGGACAAAAATAGTCTTCAATTTATATGAAATATTCTTTTGTTGAAATATTAAATTTGAATTATATGAAATCAAAATATAGAAATTTACTGGTACTTGTCTTAATATTAAGTAGTCTTACATTAATGTCAGCTGATTTTCCTCAATGGGATGTACCAGCTGATGCGGCAATTGTAAAAAACCCTGTTGAAAATAATAAAATGGCAGTTGAGGAAGGGGCAACTTTATTTAAAACTCAATGTACTGCTTGTCACGGAGCGTTAGGGAAAGGCGATGGTGCTATTGCAAGTGCCAATCTTACAACTGATGCGTTTCAATCTCAAACCGATGGTGCAATATTTTACAAAATTACTACAGGTCGAGGTGTAATGCCGGCTTTTAAAACTCTCGAAAAAGAAAGTGTCTGGAAAATAATTCATTTTTTGAGAAGCTTTGGTAAAAAGACAACAGATGAAATTAAAAAACACGCAGAGCTAAAAGTAACATTAATTGAAAATGACAATGCTGATAATGAAGTGTTAGCACATGTAAATATAGTTTTAAAAGACGGTAAAGAAATAATTGCCGACAATGTGAAAGTTGGTTTATATGTTAAACGTTATTTTGGTCTTTTGCCTTTAGGTGAAAATCTTTATACCGATAGCAATGGTGATATAAAAGTTAGTGTTCCGGCTGATTTACCCGGTGATACCGATGGAAATATTATTATCGTTTCAAAAGTCGAAGACTCGGAATGTACACCGGTTGAGCAAACAAATACTGTAAAATGGGGTATATCAACTGCCGAAACAGAATGGGGAAAAACATGGAAGTCTACTAGAGCTCTTTGGCGTACAAATGACAAACTGCCATTTTGGGATTACATATTGTATTTCGGGATTACTATTGGAATATGGATAGGTATCATATATGTCTTGTTGCTTGTCAGAAAAATAAAAAAGCTAAGCGATGCATAGAATTTAAATTAGAAAAGGGATTTTATTCCCTTTTTTTTGTATCAATAAAAATTGTAACAGGTCCATCATTTATTAACGAAATTTCCATCATTGCACCAAACTCACCTGTTTGAATATTTAAACCCGAATCTATTTTCAATTGATTGATAAATCGCTCATAAACAGGAATGGCAACATCAGGATGTGCAGCTTTAATGTACGAAGGGCGGTTACCTTTGCGTGTTTTGGCCTGAAGAGTAAATTGACTTACTACCAATATATCACCCTTGGTATCTTTAAGGGATAGGTTCATTATTCCGCTCTCGTCGTTAAATATACGCAGATGAACAATTTTGTTCGACAACCATTTAATGTCCTCGTCGTTGTCTGCTTCTTCTATACCGATAAATAAAAGTAAGCCTTTACCAATTTTTGCTGTTTCAACATTATCAATGCTTACCGCTGCTTTACTTACTCGCTGTATAATTACACGCATAATCGTTTATTAAAACACAAAGATATAGAATAAAATTTAACCTTATATATCAAATAAAAAACGAAATATTTTAGGGTTAAATCGCAAAATTAACGGTAAATTTTCGATTTGATTCTAATTATTCATCAACAATTACCGGCAAAAGTTGGGGAAACGAAAAAATAGCAGTAAAAAGTGTTTAATATTTAAGGGAAATTTTATATTATTGTAGAAACAACTATTTTCTAAAAAAATTCCTTATGAAGAAGCTGATAGTTTTACTCATTCTTTTCCAAACCTTTTTTTCTTTTTCGCAATCAGAGCTCAAATTTATTAATCCATTAGAGACTCTGAACAGTGCAGTCTCTTTTTATTCTGATGGCAGCTATTATGAAGCAATAAGAGAGATTGATAAATTAAACCCTAACGATTCGGTTTATTTGTCGGCTTTAACTGTTAAAGTAAGAGCTTTACTCGAACTTGAGAAATATGATTAATTGATAAAGATATGTAATGAAAACCTTAAGACTAAGAGTATTTATACATCTGATTTTTATTTATACAAAGGTATTGCTGAGTTAAGGCAAAAGGAATTTGAAAACTCAGTTGCCACATTTCAGCAATACATAGTAGATTATCCCACGAGTTACATTGCATATTACAATCTTTCAATTGCTTTTCAAAAACTTAAAAAATATGATAAAGCAATAGAGTT
>JANTGP010000039.1 GCA_024762835.1 Bacteroidota bacterium | reverse complement strand
TTTGCTGTTATTTCTAATTCAACAGTATTGGGTTGAGCATTTGATAAAACGGTAATTGTTTTATGCTGATTTCCATTTCTGTTCTCAGAATTAAATTTAACAGTTATTTTTCCTTTTTCGCCCGGAGCAATAGGTTTTCTATCGTATGTTGGTATTGTACAACCACATGTAGCCGATACCTTTGCCAGTACTAAATCCGAACCTCCGGTATTGGTAAACTCAAAAGAATATTCAACAACTTCACCATCTATAATTAAACCAAAATCATGCTCTAATTTTTTGAAAGTAATAACAGGCAAGTCTGTTGTATCAGCTTTACCATCGGCACTAACAGGATTCTTAATAATATCTGAAGTGATTGGTTTTTCTTTTGGCTTATTGCCATCATTACAAGATGAAAATGAAACCAAACTACCAATAATTATAATAAATAAAATTGCTCTATTCATAGTCGAAAAATATATCGCAAAGTAAAACTAAATTTAGGAATAGTACAAGAACGAAAAGAGTAAAGCTGAATTGTACCTGTCATTAAAATTATATTTCAATTTGTCCTTTAAATACGAGCTTTGTTGGTCCTGTCAGTAATATTCCATTAAATGAGATATTGTTATCATCATAAATAACCGGATTAAATTTAACCTTAAGCCTTCCTCCTCTCGTTTCAACATTAACCTCATTATTTAATACCTTAAATTTTGAATATGCTGCTAATGACGAAGCAATTACACCCGTTCCGCATGATAGCGTCTCATTTTCAACTCCACGTTCATATGTTCTTACACGGATTGATTCACGATTTAACAACTCAACAAAATTCACATTTGTACCTTCCGGAAAATGTTCAGAATCATATCTAATCATTCTTCCTTGGTTGTAAACATCAGTTTCATCAAGTTTGTTGGTAAAACTTACATAATGAGGAGAACCTGTATTTAAATAGACCGAATCAAAAATATCTGTAATCTCTTCAACATCCTGCATTTGTAATCTAATACTCTTATTGTTAAATATAAAGGCCTTATGTATTCCATCTGAAGCTCTGAACTTTACACTTTCATTTACAAGTCCCAGTTTATTTGCAAAAGATACAATACATCTGCCGCCATTTCCACACATTGAAGCTTCTTTACCATCAGAATTAAAATATCTCATTTTAAAATCTAATTCCACATCCTCTTGTAGCATAATAAAGCCATCCGCCCCAATGCCAAAATGTCTGTCGCATAAAAATGCAATTTGCTCAGTTGTCAAATCCGAATAATTATCCAATCGGTTATCTAAAATAATAAAATCGTTACCGGTGCCATGATATTTATAAAAATCAACTATCATATTTAATGTGTTTTAAAAAGTAAAGATATGAAAAAATTAAGCTTATCATGTAATAAATCTTAGTAAGACAAATAATAAAACAGCTAACAAAAGAAACTTCCAATATATCTTAGTGTTTACTAAGTTTTCGGTTATTGATTCAGGAATTAGCTTCAATCTTACTATCATGGGCAATATCAATAATAAAGTAGAACATAGAATTAATATTTCGTATATTATTATATCCGGAATAAGAAATAATATGATTATGATTGAACCTGCAAACCATGTTATTAACGCTGAATTCAAAAACCAAAGTTTCCTTGACATTATGTCTGACTGATTTGGATATACTGAGACTTCGTAAAAATAAATTGTAACAAAAGAACCTGCAAAATACAAGATAAAAATAAAAGTAACAGCAAGCAAAACCTGAAAATAAAAAGGTATACGCATCCACGCTAATGCATACCATATACCATCTTGTGATAATACAGATGCAACAAAAGCCCCAAACGAAAAAGTCATTGAATGTAAGAAAGTCCAAATCAGGAATAACTTAAGGTTTTCATTATCACCCCTGAATATATTTAATAATCGTGATGCAATACCGCCTATAAATAAAGAAACCAAAGGAGCTGAGACGAAAATTAATACAATATTATCAATATTCCATTTTTCTGAGTGTGGACTTACAAGAAACTCAACCCTGAAATTTCGAATAACAGATTCAATTCCAAAAGTATTTGCAATTAAGTATGTTGTCAATAAATTAAAAAAATAAACTATAATAAACGAAAGCAAGAAAAAGCTTAATGAATTTAAAATACTTGCAAATTTAAGTCTTCGAGGTAATATATATGTATCTAATTCTTTAATCATTAAAGCAGTATTTATTAATAAACAAAAGTAATAAACGAAATGGTTTTTCAGGAATTAAATATCAAATACAGATTAATATTGATATTCACTAAAGAAGCCTGCTAAAGAAAATGATGATTGTCAGGACTTATATTCACATTTAACATTTTTTAATTTTCGAACTCAATATTTTGCAATATTTTTATATCACGAATCAGAGATAAAATATTCATTGTTAACTAATGTTAAAAGAGTAAATATTTGGTAACAACGAAAATAAAATTGCGTTATATGCCTGTTAATTATTATATGTAACTTTAAAAAATAATAAGAAAATGAAAACAAAACAATTAATCGGAACTTTCATTATTGCAATCTTTGTTAGCATTATAAGTATTTTTGTTTATTCTCATAGTATTAATAATGAAGTGAGAATAGCTTCAACTGCTCAGCAAATACCCATTCATAGGGCAAACTTAACAAGTGGTGCAGCCCCGGGCTCAATCAATTTTATCGATGCAGCAGAAAAAACCATTCACGGCGTTGTCCATGTAAAAACACAATATGATGTTCAAGACAGTTATAATGGTTCTTTTTATAATTTCTTTAGTCCTTATGAAAGCCCAAGTCCCATTTCTGCATCAGGTTCAGGAGTAATAATCTCAAGTGATGGATATATCATTACTAACAATCATGTTGTTAAAGATGCCAGTAAGATAGAAATTACATTAAACGATAAAAGGACATACGAAGCCGAATTAATAGGAACAGACCCAAGTTCTGATCTTGCCTTGATAAAAATTGATGAAACACACTTACCATTTCTTACATACGGAAACTCTGATAATCTAAGAATTGGTGAATGGGTTCTGGCAGTTGGTAATCCGTTTAATCTAACATCTACTGTTACAGCCGGAATAGTTAGTGCAAAAGCCCGTAATATTAATTTACTATCGGAGAATTATGCTATCGAATCATTTATTCAAACAGATGCAGCAGTAAATCCCGGCAATTCAGGTGGTGCTTTAGTAAACAATAAGGGAGAATTGGTTGGGATAAATACAGCTATCGCCTCTCAAACAGGAAGTTATGTCGGATATTCATTTGCTGTTCCTGTAAATATCGTAAAGAAAATAATATCTGACATTATGCAATTCGGGGAAGTACAAAGAGCCTATATCGGCATTAATATACAGGACATGGACGCTGAGAAAGCCGAAGAATTAGGGCTTGACGAAATTGATGGTGTTTATGTTGCAGGAACAATGGAAGGTGGTGCAGCAAATGAATCGGGAATAATAAAAGGCGATGTGGTAACACATATTAATAATATTGCTGTAAACTCAATGTCTGAACTTCAGGAGCAAATAAGCAAATACCGCCCTGGTGATAAAATAGATGTTACCATAAACAGGGATAATGAACAAAAGCATTTTAATCTTGTTCTACGAAACAAACATGGAAATACGGAAATTGTTAAACCGGATGATAACACAATTTTAGGAGCAAAATTGTCAGAATTGAGCAATAGTGAACTCAGAAGATTAAGAATACGAAATGGTGTTAAGGTGGAAGATATTGGAAAAGGTAAGCTAAAAGATGCAGGAATTAAGTCGGGATTTATTATTACAAGAATAAATCAAAAGAATATTTTTGAAGTTGAAGACGCTATATTATTATTAAATTCAGGAACAGGTGGTATTTTTATCGAAGGTATTTACCCCGATGGAAGTGTTGCATACTATGCCTTTGGCAAATAAATGACATCAATATTTAAGCTGCTTGTTTCATTATTTTAACAATTGTTAAAAATATATTTTTATTAAAGCTAAAATAGCTATAATTTTGCGAAAATTTTTATTCAGCTAATATATGAGACAGTTAAAGATTACAAAGTCTATTACAAATCGTGAGAGTGCATCACTTGACAAGTATTTACAGGAAATTGGTAAAGAAGAATTAATTACTGTTGAGGAAGAAGTTGAATTAGCTCAAAGGATAAAAAAAGGCGACCAGCAAGCTTTAGAAAAACTAACCAGAGCAAATCTTCGTTTTGTTGTTTCTGTTGCAAAGCAGTATCAAAACCAAGGTTTAAGTTTACCTGATTTGATTAACGAAGGAAACTTAGGACTGATTAAAGCAGCTGAGAAATTTGATGAAACAAGAGGTTTTAAATTTATTTCATATGCTGTTTGGTGGATTAGGCAATCTATTCTGCAGGCACTTGCCGAACAATCACGTATTGTGCGATTGCCTCTTAATCAGGTTGGGTCTTTAAATAAGATTAATAAGGCCTTTGCCAAGTTCGAACAAGAGAATGAACGTAAACCATCTCATGATGAATTGGCTAAAGTACTAGAACTTCCGAGCGAAAAGGTTGCTGATACAATGAGAGTTTCCGGCCGTCATGTTTCTGTTGACGCACCATTTGTTGATGGCGAAGAAAATAGCCTTCTGGATGTGTTAATCAATAGCGATTCACCTAATGCTGACAACAGTTTACTTAATGAATCTTTAAGCAAAGAGATTGAGCGGGCATTAGCTACTCTTACCGAAAGAGAAAGAGATATTATTCGTTTGTTCTTTGGTATCTCATGCCAGGAAATGACTCTTGAAGAAATTGGTGAACAATTCGGACTCACCAGAGAAAGAGTAAGACAAATTAAAGAAAAAGCAATTAGAAGACTTCGACATACCAGCCGAAGCAAATTATTAAAAACATATTTAGGATAATCCTCACAGTTTACATTAAAAAGCCGGCTTTAATCCGGCTTTTTTGTTTCCTTTATTTAGGCTAGTCTATTATTTCGGCTTAAAGACAAATATATATTATTTTATGGTAAGGGATTTTACTAATAAGAAAATATTTACGACCGGTATGGGAAAAATAATTTTACCCTAATTTAAATAAGCAGGAACAACTATATACTGCTGCAAAGTATTAGTAGAATTTCTTTCGTCAATTTTGCAGCTTTTATTGCTTACACTAATTTTTTTTATACTTATTTTGCATATAAAGAAATCAATAAAGCGATTACAAATTGGAAAAAACAAAATTTAAAGAAATTACAGTCTTATTCAAGTCATGGTCAAATGAAGCTATTGACAGAATTGAATCAATTGCCGAATCAGGTTCAAACAGAAAATATTACAGAATATTCTACAATCAAAATACTGTAATTGCGGCAGTTAATCCCAATATTAAAGAGAATAGTGCATTTATCGAATTCTCAAGACATTTTAAAAAGCTTGGCTTAGCTGTAGCTGATATTTTGGCAGTAGACCTTAATAAAGGTATGTATTTACTCCAAGACCTTGGTAAAACCTCATTATACGATATAATTTCACAAAAATCATTAGATAAAAGCTTTAAGCCCGAATGGACTGAATTATACAAAAAAGTTCTGGATAATCTAATACGTTTTCAAATAGAAGGAGCTAAAGACTTAGATTTTAAATTGTGTTATCCACGTAGCAGTTTCGATGCTCAGTCAATTGCATGGGACTTAAACTATTTCAAGTATTATTTTCTAAAACTTAAAGGAATTGATTTTGATGAGCAATTACTTGAAAATGATTTTAAAAGATTCACAGAAATATTATTAAATACTGATGCTGATTACTTCATGTACAGGGATTTTCAGTCGAGAAATGTAATGATAAAAGATGGTCATCCGTTCTTTATTGATTTTCAAGGTGGACGACGTGGTGCTTTACAATACGACCTTGCATCATTACTATATCAGGCAAAAGCCATGATTCCGGCGAATATTCGTGAAGAACTATTAAACTACTATATCAACAAAGTTAATAAAGTAATAAATATTGATGACAGATTATTCAGAAATACTTATCATGCATATGTTTTAATTAGATTACTACAGACTCTGGGTGCATACGGTTATAGAGGATATTTTGAACGTAAAGCATATTTTATTCAATCAATTCCACTTGCTATTGAGAATTTAAGAGGACTTGTCAAAGAACTTAATTTTCTTAAAGAATTGCCGGAACTAAATCGTTGTTTAAATAATATATGCAAACCTGAACAAATAGTAAGACAAAATCAAACAAGTGATAAGTTAACTTTATCTATCACCAGTTTTTCGTATATGAAAGGTATTCCTGAAGATAATACCGACAACGGGGGTGGTTTCGTTTTTGATTGCAGGGCCTTACCAAACCCCGGAAGATATGAAGAGTACAAGCAACTTACAGGTAAAGATTCAGAGGTCATTAAATTCTTTTCAGATAAGAAAGAGTTACCTGAGTTTTTAAATAATATTTACTCTATAGTTGATTCTTCAATAAATAATTACATCAGCAGGTATTTTGCAAACCTATCAGTAAATTTTGGTTGTACCGGCGGTCAGCATCGTTCTGTATATTGTGCCGAGAAATTATATGAGCATGTAAAATCAAAGTTTGACATTGATATTAAAATTACACACAGAGAACAAGGGAAAATATAAGGCTTATCTATAAAATAATCTTATCTGATAAGAAGAACACTTCCTGAATAGGTATGCGGCTCGTTATCACCATCTAAGAAATTCAAGTAATAAACATATGACCCAACAGGAGCTTTCTTATTTCCGTTAAGTTGGTAACCATTCCAGCCTTGATGCGGGTATTTGGTGCGAAAAACAAGCATACCCCATCTATCATAAATCCTCAACTCATAATTATTAAGACCTGCAAGACTAACATAGGGATAAAACAAATCATTCTCTCCATCTGAGTTAGGTGAAAATATATTTGGAATAAAAACACGTGGTGTTTGACTAACACATACCGTATTTGAATTACTGGTATAATTTCCCAGAGTAGCTCCACTACCCTCATAGGCTTTTACATAATAGCAATACTTACCAGATATTACAGGTTGTTCGAGATATGTATTCGGAAACTCAATAAGACTGGAAGGATGAACAGGATTATAGTTGGGGTCATATAAGAATTCATCAATCTTATCAAAATAAGTTGTATCTCCATACGGAATTTCTGCAACCACCTCCGGCGAAACATAATCAATGGTTCTTACAACCTCAAAATAGCTAATGCCCATATTCCACTTATAATAATTGTCCCATACCAAACTATTACGAAGGTCATCCTGAGCTGTAACATTCAATACGATATTGCTTGCAATATTAGAAGTCTTTGAAAAAGGTATTCCACAAGTATTAATTGCAATCATTTTATAATAATGTTTCATACCGGTTGGAGCATTATCAGAATAAGTAATAACATTACTAGTAAGTATGCTTGCATCAAATTTTGCAATAGTATCAAAATCAGCACCAAGTGAATCAGTTCTTAATAAAACATAATAAAGAGCATCCGCATTTAAGTCGGTTGTAAATGAAAGATTAATTAAGTCATCTTCGGATATACTGGCATAATTAGCATTAAAAACTGAGGGTGGCGAAGGCATATCTGTATACTCAGTTACCTGATTAGACCTTGCCGAATATGAGGCAGATCCATCAAATGCTTCAACATAATAAAAATAATCTTTATCGGCTTCAATGGTATTATGTGTAAATGTGGAAAAATCGCCGGGAATTGTAGCCAGTTCACTCCACACTCCTGCTGAACCTACTTTATACCAAATCTTATATTGATAAACTCCACTAAGCCAAGTATCATACTCATTCCATGCAAGTTGAATTTCGCCATAACAGGGGCGGAATGATGAAGCAAGATAAATAGTATGATGGGGGTTGCATAATTGGCTAATATTTGGTGTAGGCACAACTCCGTCATAAGCAGTAACTCTGTATGTTTCTATTTGCGAATTTGCAAGACTTGAGTTAGCTGTTGGCGGGCTGGAAACTGTATTTACAAAACTAGTAGTTGGATGTGAAACGTCTCCAATCTTAATATAATAACCATTTATAAGTTTATAAATCTCATACCCTTCAACATCAACAGATGAACTTGGATTCCAATTAACCTCAACATTTCCGGTAAGAGGGTCAACATCAACATAGCGTATTGTTACCGGTGCCGGAGGTGTGATATCCTGAGCCCAAATATTTGAAATGCCAGCAAAAACAATAAATATTAATATGAATATCTTTTTAATCATTCTATTCTGTTTGCACAATTTGTATGAATATATTAATAGCCTCTACAATAATAAATACCTTTTTCTAAACCAACAAAATTAGCAAAATAAATAAAAAACAAAACTAAAGCTCAGCTTAATTACTCAAAAGACTTATAAACCGGAAAATAAAAGTCTTAAAAAATAAATTTTGCTTACAAATTATAGCTTCTTTTCTGCCTTATATCATATTACTTCCATCTATAAATAACTGATTATTCAAGCTGTTTATTGCAATTAACAGTGTAACCTCAGCAAGCAGTCTTTGTACTAAAGGGGACTTCTAAAATTAATTATTCACCCTTGGGTCAATAATTCCATAAGTAATATCAACAATAATATTAATTATTATAAAGATTACTGAAATAGTAAGGACTACGCCCATAACAACAGGAAAATCGTAATTATTAAGAGCATTAACAATTACATAGCCCATACCTTTCCAACCAAAAATATATTCAACAAATACGACACCGGACATAAGTGAAGCAAACCATCCGGATATTGCAGTAATTACAGGATTGAGTGCATTCTTAAGAGCATGTTTATACAAAATTCTTGCAAAGCTTAAACCTTTTGCTTTTGCTGTTCTTATATAATCTTGTGAAAGTACTTCCAAAAGAGAATTACGACTTAACTGTATAATTATAGTAAGAGGCCTTATTCCAAGTGTAAAAGCAGGAAGGATTAGGTTTTTAAGCTGAAGATGAGCCCCTGTACCGAAATTGTCAATCTCATAAATATTTCCTGTCATATTTAATCCTGTATATTTTCCAAGAACAAAAGCAAAAAACCAGGAAATTAAAATAGCAGCAAAAAATGAAGGAAGTGATAGTCCCAGAGTTGAAAGAATCAGCAAGACCCTGTCTATTAGAGTATCTTTTTTAATGGCTGAAATAATGCCAAGAAAAATGCCAAGAAAACTAGCAAATAACATTGAGCAGAGTGCTAAGATAAATGTATTTGGTAAACTTTCGTTTATAATATCAATTACTGATTTCTTGCTCTGATAAGACCGTCTTAGATATGGAGTTTTAAATACAAGTACTCCCCCACTTTCACTTTCAAACAGTTTTGCAATTACGTTGTAGTTGTTTTTGTCGAGATAGAAATACCTGTCTTTATCTTTTTCGTTGTGCCATGATATTGGGGATAAATCGTTCAGATACTTTAAATATTGCTTATAAACAGGCTGGTCTAAGCCCATATCCTTTTTTATCGCTTCAATTGATGCAACATCAGAACGTTGTCCCATAAGCATACGGGCAGGGTCACCCGGTAGGATATTAAACAAAACAAAAACAACAGTAACAACGCCAAACAATATCAGAATACCATATAAAAGTCTTTTTATAATTAGTTCAAGCAAAATAGTAGTATGCTAATTAGTTATTTTCAATCCTGTTTCTTCTTAAAAAGTTTATCAATACAAATAAGCTAAGAACAAGCAACAAACTAAGAATTAAACTTGTTACTAATAAACTGTCACTTTTTTCTCTTTGTTTGTTAACAGCATATGCAAGAATATTATCCTTAAGCTCTTTTATTTCAGGTATATCGTTATAATGTAATTTACCTAAAATAGTACCTTTATATAAAATTACTAAACCAGGGTTAGCCCTGACTATTGTTTTAAGGGTAATTTCGTCCATATTGGCAAATTCATATGGTGCCTCTGTATTTTCAATAAAATCATCTATTTGATCTGTAGACGAAGTAACGCATAGAAATCTATAGCCCTTAGTATCACAATAATCAGCAAGCTCATTAATTTTTTGCTGTGCATCAATATTTGTTTTATCAAGATCATAAGAAACAAGCAGAAATACAAAGTTTTCATCATATAAAATATCATCGGTAATATCTTCACCATCTCTGTTTTCAATCGCAAAATCATGAATGGGTGGTTCATACCCTTTGCTTATAAGCTGATTATCAGTACTCACCCATGTCCATGTAGAATCGGCATAATCCGGCATCACAAACTCTTTTGTAACACCGTCTTTTTCATATGTCACAATAGTTTTATAAACATCACGTGGGGCATCATCCGGTATAATCATTCCGTCGGGAATATACGTACCTGTTTTATATGGTCTGAAATCAAGAATAGGTAAATGATTATATGAATATATTGATGTGCCAACAATAATAATTGCAAATGCGGCAACAAGTAACCATTCTGCATATACTTTGTATTTAACCTTATAATCTTTTCGATAAATAAATGTTATAAGTACCGGAACAAGAATAATAAGGTTTTTAAAAAAAGTCTCCCAATTAGTTAATATCAAAGCATCACCAAAGCAACCGCAATCGTGCACCGGATTACTTAATGCAAGATAAAAGGTCAGAGGTGTAAATGCGAGCATAAAGATTAAGGCGGCCCATGCTGATACAATCATTCGAACCCCAAAAAGAAGAGCAACACCAATAATAAACTCAATGCTGCTAAGAAGAATTGCAAGCGGGAAAGCAATGCTTTTAAAGCCATCCATCCCAAAGGCTGTAAAATAATCAATAAATTTATAAGTAGAACCACATGGGTCAACTCCTTTTACAAATCCGGAATAAATAAATAATACTCCAATTAATATTCTGCTTATAAAAAGTACAATTCTCATACTGTATAAGGTTTTAATGTTTGTTATCTTCTTTTTGATCAAACTCAAGTTTTATTAATGCAAATACGGCATAATTAATTATATCATAAAAATTTGCATCTATCCCCTCAGAGATAATTGTTTTTCCGTGATTATCTTCTATCTGTTTAATTCTGTTTATCTTCATCAAGATTAAGTCGGTATATGAGCTGATGCGCATTAAACGCCATGCTTCATCATAATCATGATTTTTATCCTCCATCAACAATTTTGCTTTATTAAAAAAAGAAGCATAAAGCTCAAGAGTATAATCCTTATCCATTTCAGGATCGTCTGCAACACCCAATTCAAGTTGTATTAAAGCCATAATTGAGTAATTAATTATCCCAATAAACTCAGCACGAAAATCATCTTCAACTTTCTGAATACCTTTTACTTCAATACTTCTAATACGGTTTGCTTTAATAAATATCTGATCGGTTACTGAACTCGTGCGAAGAATTCTCCAGGCAGTACCGTAATCCTTCATCTTTGTTAAAAAAATTTCCTCACATAATTTAATTACAGCCTCGTACTGTCTATTTGTCTTTTCCATATCTGATATTTATTAGTCGCAAAAGTATTAAATATTCAATGATTTTCGATTACAAAAATGCGTACTTTTGTTAATTAATATATTTTAACAAATTTGCTGTTCATTTTTATTGTCAATTGCTGATTATCTTCGGATAAAAGGCATATCAATTAATAAAAGCACTTAGATTATGTTTACAAAAGTTGATATTCCAATTCTTAATAAAAAACTTAGTATTGTCGTAAACGGCAAATTAATTGACTTCAGTCAAACTAAAGTAATGGCTATTTTAAATATTACACCCGATTCTTTTTATGATGGTGGACTGTATCAGAGTCACGACTTAATTATGAATAGAGTTGATGATATAATTGAACAAGGTGCTGATATTATTGACATTGGCGCTGTATCGTCGAGACCTGGTGCTAATCATGTTTCAGTATCAGAAGAAAGAAATAGACTTTTGCCTGTGGTAGAACTAATCAGGAAAAGATATCCCGATATAACAATCTCTATTGATACTTATCGCTCGGATATTGTGAAAGATATTGTTGAACATTACGGACAGATATTAATAAATGATATTTCAGCCGGCAACTTGGATAATAGATTATTTGAAACAGTTTCAAGATACAATTTGCCATATATTTTAATGCACATGCAAGGTAATCCCCAAACAATGCAGTTAAAACCATCATACACAGATGTAACAAATGAAATATTGAAGTTTTTTATTGGTAAAATAAAAAGACTTAGAGATTTAGGTATCTATGATATTATTATTGACCCCGGATTCGGCTTTGGAAAGTCAATAGAAGATAATTACGCAATATTAGCTAGGCTTGATGAATTTAAAATTCTTGAACTTCCAGTTTTGGTAGGTATCTCACGAAAATCAATGATATACCGTTTACTTAATATAACACCGGAAAAAGCTTTAAATGCAACTGCTTTACTGCACGGTCTGGCTATTGAAAGAGGTGCAAATATTCTTCGTGTGCATGATGTTTCGGAAGCTGTACAAAATATTAAGCTGATGAATAAGTTTAATGAAGTAGAAATCAAATAGTGATTAAAGAGTATTTTTTAGGCTTAATACTAAAGTTTGGTTCTAAAAATTAAGTATTTTTGCAAAAACAAAAACACAACAGATGGATATTCAAAGTATAAAACAAAGATTTGGAATTATTGGAAACTCTGAGGCATTAAGACATGCCATTGACATAGCTGTGCAAGTTGCTCCTACCGATCTTTCTGTTCTTATACTTGGTGAAAGTGGAACGGGAAAAGAAGTATTTCCAAAGATAATACATCAATACAGTACACGTAAACACGAATCGTATATTGCCGTAAACTGCGGTGCAATACCCGAAGGCACCATCGACTCGGAGCTATTTGGTCACGAAAAGGGTGCATTCACAGGTGCTGTTGAATCGAGAAAAGGATACTTTGAAGTTGCAAATAAAGGAACAATCTTTCTTGATGAAATAAGCGAGCTTCCTCTTTCTACCCAAGTACGGCTATTAAGAGTTTTAGAAGTTGGCGAATTTATTAAAGTCGGCTCATCAAAAACTTTAAAAACCGATGTCAGAGTTGTTGCCGCTTCAAATGTTAACCTAACTGATTTGATTGCTGAAAATAAGTTCAGGGAAGATTTATTTTATCGTTTGAGTACAGTACCAATAAATCTAATCCCACTACGCGAAAGAGCAGGCGACATTCATCTGCTGTTCAGGAAATTTGCTCTTGACTTTGCAGATAAATACAGAATGCCTACCGTACGTCTTGCACCGGATGCAATTCAGGTTTTGAATAATTATAAATGGCCGGGTAATGTTCGGCAACTAAAAAACATCACAGAACAAATATCTATTATCGAGCAGAACAGGCTCATCAATGCAGATACATTACTCAAATATCTGCCTTCTTCAAACAGTACACGTTTGCCGGCAATCTATAAATCGGTTGACGAAAAAACATTCTCATCAGAAAGAGAAATCCTCTATCAGGTTTTATTTGACATGAAAAAAGATGTAAATGATTTAAAGAAATTAGTAAATGACATAATTACAGATGGGCCTGAAAGCATAAACAGACACGATGAAAGAATTAACCAAATTCGCGACATAAGAGATATAGAAGACAACAGAAATAACATTGTTGAGCAACATATTGTTACACAGGCACAAGAACCGATAATACAAGACACAGAAGAATTTGTTGAAGAGTCATTGTCTTTAGAGGATATGGAGATAGAATTAATAACTAAAGCTCTTGAGAAACATAAAGGCAAAAGGAAATACGCAGCAAAAGACTTAGGCATTTCAGAACGAACTTTATATCGCAAAATTAAAGAATATGATATTAATAAGTAAATATATAAAAAACACCGGCTTTTTATTATTGCTTTTTGTGGTCTTATTAAGTGTCTTTACATCTTGTAGTATTAAGTATAGTTTGTCAGGTGCTTCGATACCGCCCGAAGCCAAAACTGTTTCGGTTCAGTATTTTGAAAATAATGCAAAACTAAAAAATCCTCTTTTAAGCCAACAATTAACCGATGCAATAAAAGATAAATTTGTTTCTCAAACCGATTTGAATATTGTAAACGGTTATGGTGATCTTGATTTTGAAGGCGAAATAATTGATTACTCGACAAAACCAATGGCGATACAGGGAAATGATGTTGCAGCACTCAACAGATTAACCATTACAATTCGTGTTAAATACACTAACTCTAAAGATCCCGATTCAAAATATGATTTTGACAAAACATTCTCCCGATATGAAGATTATGATAGTAATTTTGATTTATCACAAGTTGAGAATGAGCTGACTGAAAAAATCATTGAACAATTAGTTCAGGACATTTTTAACGAATCGGTTGTTAATTGGTAATTATCTCTGATAAAATGAACAAGGAACAGTTTTATACTTATCTTAATAATCCTGATAATTTGAATGAATCATCATTAAAAGTATTGAACGAAATAATTACCGAATACCCATATTTTCAAACAGCTCATTTATTATATCTGAAAAATCTGCATAATCTTGGACATTTAAGATTTACAAAACAACTCAGAGTATCATCAACATATCTTGCAGACAGGGAAATTCTTTATAACTCTCTTTATTCAAAGCCTATTGTATACACCGAAGATGAATTTTTACAGCAAAATGCTTCAGAAAAAAGTAATACAAAATTAAAAAATAAAGCAAAAACATCTACAAAGAAAAAGACAAAAGGCAAGTTAGAGATATCCCGTGATGAATCTTCAGTAAATAAATCAGAGAAAGAATCAATTTCCAGAAAGAAACCGGATACACAAATTAATAAAGTTAATAAAAAGAAGACTAAAACCTCTGTTGCTGAGGCATCTTTATCTGCTGAAGCTACTCATTCATTTGCAGAATGGTTGGAAATTTTCCACAAACGACAAGATGAAAATAAGTACGATAAATCTACAAGTATTACGAAGAACGAAAAAGAACAAAAGAGATTAATAAATGACACAAAAGAGGATGAAATAAAAAGCAACCAGGATAAGCTTATCACAAATTTTATTAATTCCGAACCAAAAATAAAAGTTTCTGCATCAAATAAAACAGAGCAAAAAGATATATCAAAGGAAAGTATTAAAGAAGATGACAGCTTTATAACAGAAACATTAGCAAAGATTTATGTTAGTCAAAAACATTTCGGCAAAGCAATTAATGCTTATGAAAAATTAAGTTTGAAATATCCCGAAAAAAACATTTACTTTGCAAACCAAATTAAAGAAATAACAAAGTTAATTAATAAATAAAGTATAGATATGTACGTAATTTTTTCAGGTTTGATTTTCGTAGTAGCAATTTTGATTATTTTGATTGTTTTAGTTCAAAATTCAAAAGGTGGCGGTTTAGCATCAAACTTTTCATCGTCCAACCAAGTAATGGGCGTTCGTAAAACAACAGATTTTCTTGAAAAAGCAACTTGGACCCTTGCAATTAGCCTTGTTGTTTTAAGTGTTTTAGCAAGTGCTACTATTCCTAAAGCCGATAATAATGATGAACAAACCAAATTAGAAACGGTTGATTTTACTAATCAGGAACAAGCTGCCAACTTCCCAACTGAAGCACCGGATCTTAATGATGACGGAGGTGTTCAAAAACAAGAAGATACTCCGGCAGAATAAAATCTGTTTATCAAACAAAAAATATAAAATGTCAGCATGTCACTTTTGCTGACATTTTTTTTTGATTAATTTGTTTTGCCTGTCATATTTTATATTAATAACAATTGGCACAAATTATGATTGGCCGGGGTCACAAATAATAATATTAATGTACTAACTAAAAATGATACTAAAATGTCAAAAGTTAAAATTAAACCTTTAGGAACAAGAGTTTTGGTTGAGCCTTTAGAGGCAGAGCAAAGAACAGCTTCCGGTATTATCATTCCCGATTCGGCAAAAGAGAAACCACAACAAGGTAAAGTCATTGCAACAGGAAAAGGAACAGAAGATAATAAGATGGAAGTAAAGGAGGGTGATATAATTATGTATGGTAAATACTCCGGTACCGAACTGAGTTTTGAAGGAAATGATTATCTGATAATGGAACAGTCCGACATTCTGGCTGTAATATAAATCTTAAGTAACTAACAAATAATAAAAATAAAAATGGCTAAAGAAATTAAATTTAATATCGAAGCACGTGACCTGCTAAAAAAAGGTGTTGATACCTTGGCTGATGCTGTAAAAGTAACATTAGGACCAAAAGGACGTAATGTAATTATTGACAAAAAATTCGGTGCACCACAAATTACTAAAGATGGTGTTACTGTAGCTAAAGAAATAGAATTATCTGACCCTTACGAGAATATGGGTGCTCAAATGGTTAAAGAAGTTGCTTCTAAAACAGGTGATGATGCCGGTGACGGAACAACAACGGCTACTGTTCTTGCAAAATCAATTGTAAGTGTTGGCTTAAAGAATGTAACTGCCGGTGCAAACCCTATGGATTTAAAAAGAGGTATTGACAAAGCCGTTGAGCGTGTTGTACATAGTTTACGCTCTCAATCAAAAGAAGTTGGCGACGACAATAGTAAGATTGAACAGATTGCTTCTGTATCAGCTAATAACGACCCTGTAATTGGTAAGCTTATAGCTGAGGCTATGGCAAAGGTAAAAAAAGAAGGTGTAATAACAGTTGAAGAAGCTAAAGGAACAGAAACAAGTGTTGAGGTAGTTGAAGGAATGCAATTTGACAGAGGATATATCTCTCCTTACTTCGTTACTGATACAGAGAAAATGGAAACAGTTCTTGAGAATCCATATATCCTATTGTACGACAAGAAGATTTCTACAATGAAAGACCTGCTTCCTGTTTTAGAGCCTGTAGCTCAAAATGGACGCCCTCTTATGATTATTGCTGAGGATATTGACGGCGAAGCTTTAGCAACTCTTGTTGTAAACAGATTGAGAGGCTCGCTCAAAGTAGCTGCTGTTAAAGCTCCCGGCTTTGGCGACAGAAGAAAAGAAATGTTGGAAGATATAGCTATCTTAACCGGAGGTGTAGTTATTTCAGAAGAAAAAGGAATGAAACTAGAAGGTGCTACTATTGATATGCTTGGTAGTACTGACAAAATAGTTATTGATAAAGATAATACTACAATAGTTAACGGTAAAGGTGATACTGAAACAATCAATGCCAGAGTTAAACAAATCAAAGCTCAGATTGAATCTACAACTTCCGATTACGACCGCGAGAAATTACAAGAAAGACTTGCCAAATTAGCTGGTGGTGTTGCTGTAATATATATTGGTGCAGCAACCGAAGTTGAAATGAAAGAAAAGAAAGACAGAGTTGACGACGCATTAAGTGCAACTCGTGCTGCTGTTGAAGAAGGAATCATACCGGGTGGTGGAGTAGCATTCTTAAAATCTATAAAAAGTCTTGATAAAATTAAGCCTGTAAACGTAGACGAAAAAACAGGTATCGACATTATCCGTCGTGCTCTTGAAGAACCTGTTCGTCAGATTGCTGAGAATGCAGGTATGGACGGAGCAGTGGTTGCCATGAAAGTAAAAGAAGCAAAAGGCGATACAGGTTATAATGTTCGCAAAGGCAAATACGAAAACATGTATCGTGCAGGTATTATCGACCCAACTAAAGTTGCTCGTGTTGCTATTGAAAATGCTGCATCAATTGGTGCAATGTTATTAACAACCGAGTGTGTCCTTGTTGAGGAAAAAGAAGAAAACCCACCTGCAATGCCACCAATGGGCGGAGCACCGGGAATGGGCGGAATGATGTAAATCATTAAACCTAAATATAACTCAGTTTGAGTAATTAAAGAAAACTCCTCATTGCAGAAATGTAATGGGGAGTTTTTTATTTACTTTTGCAGAATAATTATTAATTCTTTTCATGAAACACATTATTAGCTCAAAAAGTAAAACACTGAGAATAATCAGTCTCTTTATAAGTATCATTATTATTTATTCAATTTTTGTTTTTTCAAAATCCGATGATGACATTACTAAATCATCCCTACAAAAATTAAACAATAACTACTCTGTTTATGCTATTGAAATACCTGATAGTTTAAGCTTTGCTGGTGAAGAGGTTCCTTTAATGAATTTTGACACTCGTGAATCTTTAGACAGAGAACTATTGGTTAATACATATTTTCAATCGCAAACATTGCTTTTTATAAAAAGGGCAAATCGCTTCCTTCCACAAGTTGAGCCAATCTTAAAAGACGAAGATATACCTGATGATTTTAAGTATTTACCTTTTGTTGAGAGTGCCTATGCCAACCCCACCTCCCCATCCGGTGCTGTCGGTTATTGGCAATTTCTTAAAGGTACAGCAAAAGACTATGGTTTAGAGGTTAATAGCTTTGTCGACGAAAGATATAATCTTGAAAAATCGACAAAAGCAGCTTGTAAATACCTTAAAGAATCATACGAACTATATGGGAGCTGGTCTTTGGCAGCTGCTTCTTACAATATGGGAAGAAATAAACTAAACAAAGAGCTTGAACGCCAAAAGGTTTCAAGTTACTACGATTTATTACTAAACACAGAAACAAGCCGTTATGTATTTCGTTTGCTTGCTATTAAAACAATTCTCGAAAACCCCGGCAAATATGGCTTCCACTTCAATGAAGATGATTTGTATCCTAACATTCCAACCTACAATGTTAAAATAGACTCTTCGATTACTCATTTTGCTGATTTCGCCAAAGAATACGGAATTAACTATAAAGTACTAAAGATATTCAATCCATGGTTGAGAAACCACTATCTGCCAAATTTAGATAAAAAGGAATATGTAATCAGGATTCCAAAAGAAGGCTGGCGAAAGTTTAATAATTAAGCCACATGTCGATCCTATACATTGAAAGCTGATATAAAAAAAGATAGCTTAATATTTCAATATTATAGTTTTCTTTTATTAGAACTGCTTATAAAATATAATGCAAAAACTGTAGTCAATCCACTAAAAATTGCAGCAAGAGCATCTATTAATTCAATCTTTCCCTTTAAGAGAAAAGTAATGATACAGAATACAATAACATATATTACTGTTCCTATTAGCACTTTTATAATATAATCTTTTTTCATAATTCAAGCATCTTTTAGTACTGCTATTTCAAGTAAAATTGACAAAATTTATTCCTGAGATTTTTGCATTAGCTCTTCCATAATTTAAAATCACGACTTACAAATATAATTTAAAACCTTGAAAAATAAAGACCGACAAAATGATATTCCGGTAGATTCAGAAAGGGAACTCAAGCAAATATAAAACTGTAAAGCATTAAATTGAAAATATCTGAAATTTCACAAAGAATGCTATATTAGGATTACAACTTTCAACAAGTGTTACAAATAAAAATATTTTTATTTACTATTATAATTTATTATCTTTAGC
>JANTGP010000038.1 GCA_024762835.1 Bacteroidota bacterium | reverse complement strand
ATAGTGGGGATTTGAGCAGTTGGCAGTCGGCAGTACTCAGTCGGCAGTCGGTTTGTGGGTGTTGGCTGATGGGATGAGAAGATTGCTGGAGGTAGTGGGGATTTGAGGCAGTTGGCAGTCGGCAGTCCTCAGTCGGCAGTCGGTTTGTGGAGGTTGGTTGATGGATGTGGAAGATTGCTGGATATAGTGGGGATTTGAGCAGTTGGCAGTCGGCAGTTGGCAGTCGGTTTGTGGGTGTTGGCTGATGGGTGTGGAAGATTGCTGAGTTTGTGAAAAATTGCTAACAGAAAATTTAAAACTACCAACTATGAACTGTGAACTGAAGACTGCCGACTGTGGACTGCCGACTGTGGACTGTGGACTGCGGACTGAGAAAAAGGGAAATAGAAGAAACAATAAATAATTAGATTTATGAAACAAATATTACTGACATTAGCTTTAACATTTATCGTACTGTTAGGATATTCGCAGGATTATTTTCAACAGGAAGTAAATTATAAAATTGAAGTGAGTTTAAACGATACCTTGCATGAGCTTTTTGCAAATGAAAGTATTGAGTATATTAATAATTCACCTGACACATTATATTATTTATGGTTTCATATATGGCCAAATGCATACAGCAATAATAAAACTGCATTTTGGAATCAGATTCTGCTTGATGAAGGACAAGCAAAGTATTTCGACTATAAAAAAAACCCGGGTTACATAGATTCTTTAGATTTTAGTGTAAACGGAAAAGAGATTAAATGGCAATATCATCCCGAACATGTTGACATTTGCAAACTGAATCTGAATAAGCCTCTCTTACCAGGTAAGAAAATTATAATTACTACTCCCTTTCATGTAAAAATACCCTATGGGAAATATTCACGAATGGGACACGAGAAACAGGCTTACCAAATAACACAATGGTTTCCAAAGCCTGCAGTTTATGATAAATATGGTTGGCACGAAATGCCATATTTAAACAGAGGTGAGTTTTATTCCGAGTACGGCTCTTTTGATGTTTCGATAACACTACCTGCAAACTATGTTGTTGGTGCTACAGGTAATCTTCAAACATATTCAGAGATACAATGGTTGAATAAAAAAGCGGCAGAAACAAGAGATTTGGAACATTTTAATTATACTGATATAGCTTCATCAAAGAAACTAAAAACCATAAGATATACAGAATATAACATACATGATTTTGCATGGTTTGCTGATAAAAACTACTATGTGCTAAAATCTGAGGTAAACTTACCCAATAGCGGGAGAAACGTAACTACATGGGCAATGTTTACAGCTAAGGCAGCAGAACAATGGAAGAAAGCACCATATTATATTAACGATGCTTTATATTATTATTCTCTTTGGAATGGCAAATACCCATACAATAATTGCACTGCCGTTGAAGGTGTTCTTAGTGCAGGTGCAGGAATGGAATATCCTGAAATAACAATCATAGGTTCTGCAATAGGCGACCGTAATCTAGAAGAAGTAATTATGCATGAGGTAGGTCATAATTGGTTTTACGGATTATTTGGCTTTAACGAACGACGCTATCCGTTTCTTGATGAAGGAATTAACACCTTTAATCAACTGAGGTATATCAACACAAAGTATAACTATCCGATGTTTTACGAGCAATACGGTATTCCGAAGGAAATCGCAGAAGTATTACATGCTGATAGTCTCTCATACACAAACTTCAATGAGCTTTTGTGGCTATTTACTGTGAGAGAAGGACTCAACCAGCCAATTAGCACAAGCTCAGAAGATTTTATTTTATCTAATTATGGATTAATCGCATATTTTAAAGCTGCTCAGGCATGGAATTATTTACGTCATTATCTTGGTGATGAAGAGTTTGACAGGATTAATCACCTATTCTACGATAAGTGGAAGTTTAAGCACCCCTACCCCGAAGATATTCGTAAAATATTTGAAGAAAATACCGGAAAAGATTTAACATGGTTTTTTGATGATGTGCTAAATTCTAACGAATCTATTGACTATAAAATTGAAACACAAACAGCTGACAGTTTGCTTTTAGTAAACAAAAGCAAGATAAGTACACCCTTTCAATTTGCCACATATAATAGTAAAAACGAAATTGATTCTCTTGTTTGGCAAGATGGTTTTACCGGCAAAAGATGGATTAAAGTAGCTAAAGATAAGTCATTTTGTATTGACCCCGACAAAATAACTTTAGACATTAATCGCCTTAATAATTGCTACGATTCAACGAGAGAATTTATTAATTCGCCACCCATAAAATTTCAATATCTAGGCAAATATGAAGAAACAGACAAGTACCAGATATTTTATGCTCCTGTAATTGGAATAAACGGATTAAACGGCCTCATGTTCGGACCGGTTATTTACAATAACTCAATTCCTGAAAAACGAATGAGGTTTATGTTTATGCCTTTGATTACAACTGACAATACAAACATTGCCGGAATTATTAGAATGACTTATATGATAAACAATAAGTTGTCTTTAAAACTGAATCTTAAACAATTTGGGCGATACAGTAAAAAACCATATATCGCTGCAGAAAGTTACCGTAGATTTAAAGCTGAATTAAATTACCACGACCAAGCTCAGCTAAATATTCCCAAATGGGTTGACTATAGTCTTTCATATGTAAAAGTTCCAATGTATTATGGGATATCAAGCTTTGTTAACCTTAGTATTTTACGAATAGATAATAACAAACTTAATCCCCACTCGTTTGAAACAAAAGTTGAAATTGCAAAAGACTTTTTTAAAGCTAGTTTTGAGTCGAAATTCAGAATTAATTACGGATACAAAAACAAGTCCTTCGACATAAGATTTTTTGCCGGTATAATGGATATGAAAAATATCTACCCGCAATTAATGGAAGGAATTGGCATTTATTCCGGCAATCAATATAATCCTTTAAGCTTCTCCTTAAATGGAAAAACGGGCACAGAAGATTATCAATATGACAATTACTTTATAAACAGAGACAATAGAACATTTGATGCCTCTTCATTTTCCGGTCATCAGTTTGTAGAGAGCGACGGTGGTTTTGCCATTTATTCACCAAACTTATACAGCAATAAAGCCATGTTGAGCATAAATCTTAAATCTTCGGTCCCAAAAACAAATCTCATAAAACTATATGCTAATATAGGAATATATAAACAAGAAAAATATGCTACAATCTTCTTTCTTGATGATGGCAGTTTTGGAGGAAGTAGCGAAAGCTATTGGTTTGGTGTAAATAAAAAAGGAAATGTTCCTGCCTTTGAATCAGGTATCGAATTAAGAATAATTCCGGATATAATAAGTATTTATTTCCCAATTCTTTTATCAAGAGATTTAAAAGAATATTCAGATATGACAACAGATAATTATTTTCAAAAATTGCGTTTTACTTTATATCTTAACAAATTAGACCCATCCGTTTTACTTAAGAAAGCAATTTATTGACAGGTTGGTTATTAAATTGTTTTATTAATAATTCCTGATATCTGAAAGAATATATATTCACAGTCATCTTTCAGCAAATAAAACACAATTGCGAAAAAAAAAATGAATAACGAACACCGATTAACGATTTTTAATTTCAGAAGTAAGAGTATATTTGGGATTTGTTTTTGAGGTGTAAAATTTTGGATTTTTTGTCCTGACACAGGGACAATTATTTCGTCATAGCCTAAGCTATGGGGAAATAATTAGCTGAAGCCAGGGCGAAAAAGACGTTTTTTACGCCCAAAGGATAAACCCCAAAAATACTCTAGAAGTAAGAATGAATAAATTTGATTTAGAAGAACGATTAATAAATTTTTCAGTTTCAATAATTGAGATTACGAAAGAAATGACAAACAATTATGTAGGAATGTAATATCAAAACAATATGAAACGATGACAAATCAACAATCGAAAATAAACCCGCCTAGGGAACGGGCAGCTCTAAAATCGTTAATCGGTGTTCCTTGTTCTTCAATCAAAAATGAATAAATAAGCAGAAAAGATAACAATAGATATGAAGCCATAATCCCTATCGATCATACAGGCTCATATCAGAACCGTAAAATATGTGTATAAATCTCATCGGCCTGAAATAATTTCACAAAGGCAACAGGCAGCCTGCTTTTTAATTATTTTTAAGAAGAATCTATACAATAAAATAAATTACAATAAATAGTATAAAATAAGGTTATTTTGTAGAACATTAAAATAATAAAATATAGAATATGGCAGACATAAAATTGTTGTGGGTTGACGACGAAATAGATTTACTAAGACCTCATGTAATTTTTCTTGAAGCAAAAGATATTGAAGTAAAAACTACCAACAACGGCGATAGTGCAATTGAAATGGTGAAAAATGAGAGTTTCGATCTTATATTTCTTGACGAACAAATGCCCGGCTTAAGCGGAATTGAAACTCTGAATATGATAAAAAGACTTTATCCTAACCTTCCTGTTGTGATGATTACAAAAAGCGAGGAAGAATCGATAATGGATGAAGCAATAGGTGCAAAAATTGCCGATTATCTAATAAAGCCGGTTAACCCGAAACAGGTTTTGCTATCAATTAAAAAGATAGTTGACAAAAAACGTTTGATAACAGAAAAAACAACTGCAAACTACCAGGCTGAATTTCGCAAGTTAGGAATGATGATAAGCGATTCATTAAACTATAGTGACTGGATTGATGTTTACAAACAACTGATATATTGGGAGCTGGAACTTAGCCGCTCTTCGGATTCGGCTATGGATGAGATTCTGAAAATGCAAAAAACAGATGCAAACAACACATTTGCACGTTTTATTAAACAAAATTATGAGGATTGGTTTAGCCGCGATTTTGAAGACCGTCCAATGTTATCACCTGATGTTTTTAAACATAAAGTATTTCCAATGCTTAAAAACGACGATAAGGTGATTGTGTTAATCATTGACAACCTTAGGTTTGACCAATGGAAAATTATTCAACCTGCAATTCGCGAAATGTATAATGTAGATAATGAAGATGTATTATTCAGTATCTTACCAACGGCGACACAGTATTCTCGTAATGCTATGTTTGCAGGATTGATGCCATCGGAGATTGCTAAATTATATCCAAAACTTTGGCTTAACGACGATGAGGAAGGAGGGAAAAATTTACACGAAGAAGAATTACTTGAGAAACAAATTAAACGCTTAGGTCTAGGTCATCAGTTTAACTATGAGAAAATAACCAACTCGAAAAGTGGCAAAAAACTGGTTGACAATTTTAATAACCTGCTAAATAAGCAACTCTCAGTTGTGGTTTACAATTTTGTAGATATGCTTTCTCATGCTCGCACCGATAGTGAAATGATTAGAGAATTGGCTTCAGATGAAGCAGCTTACAGATCAATTACCTTGAGCTGGTTTGAGCACTCTTCATTAAAGGAGTTTATGACTAAAGCAGCAGAAAAAAAGATTAAGATTGTAATTACAACCGACCATGGAACCATACGTGTAAATAATCCGATAAAAATTATTGGCGATAGAAACACAACAACAAATTTAAGGTATAAAGCAGGTAAGAATTTAAGCTATAAAGCCAAAGAAGTTTTTGAAATTACTAAACCTGAGAACATATATCTACCAAAGAGTAATATGAGTACTTCTTATGTCTTTGCCCAAAACGAAGATTTCTTTGCCTACCCCAATAATTACAACTATTATGTAAATTATTATAAAAATACATTTCAACATGGAGGTGTTTCTCTCGAAGAAATGATTATTCCATTAATCACTTTATCGCCAAAATAAAAGAGAATTTGTAATTCTTTAAATACATATGTATTTTTTTTGTTGTTTTGCAATTTGTAAAAATGATGCAGAAATATATAGTCTCAGATATAAATGAATTAGACTCAGCTGCCAAATGGTTGCTAAAAAAAGCTAATAACAATAAGTTGTTTGCTTTTTATGGTGATATGGGAGTTGGCAAGACTACTCTTATAAAAGCCCTATGTCAACAGCTTGGTTCATTAGATGTTGCAACAAGTCCTACATTTGCACTGGTAAATGAATACCATACTAATGACGACAAACTTCTTTATCATTTTGACTTTTACAGAATAAAGAGCAAAGAAGAAGCACTTGATTTTGGACTTGAAGAATATCTTTCTTACGATGATTATTGCTTTATGGAATGGCCTGAGAAAGTTGAAGAATTATTACCTGAAAATATCATTAAAGTAAATATCTCGGCTAAGTCTGACGGTTCAAGGATAATTAAAATAGATGTCTTATAAAAAAAGAAAATATAATTAACACAATAAGTTTAGTTATCTAGTTAGAAGTATTATATTTGAAAAACAATAAAATAGTAAATTTGAAAAAAATAATTGTAGCGATATTACTTATTTTGTCAGTTGTTTCTGCAAAGGCTCAACACCGCAAGGTATTGAATACTCCCAAGTATGATATTGACCCTTTACACTTTGGTTTTACTGTTGGTTTTAACACAATGGACTTCAATATTTATCTGAGTAAAGATATTATTAACTTCGATACTGTTTATTCTGTAAATAATGTGCGTCAAGCAGGATTTAATTTGGGTATTGTTTCAAATCTAAGAGTTTGTAAGTTTCTTGACTTTAGATTTTTGCCCGGAATAACATTCGGACAACGAAACCTTGAATATCTTGTCAGAGGCAACTCGAGTTTCTATAAAAAAACAATGAGAATAGAATCAACTTTTCTCGAATTCCCATTTACTTTTAAGTATAAAGCAAAGCGAATAAATAACTATAGACCATATCTGCTTGCCGGCTTAAATTACAGGATTGATTTGGCTTCTCGTAAAGAAATTAAAGAAGAAGACCGCCCAATGATACTTCTTGAGAAACATGATTTGTATTATGAATTGGGCTTTGGAGTTGACTACTATTTGCCATACTTTAAATTTTCTACGGAAATAAAATATGCCGTTGGCTTAGTAAATGTTCGCCGTCCTGACCCAACAGAATATGCCAGGGCAATTGAAAAATTAATATCTAATATGGTTATTATTTCGTTTCATTTCGAATAATCTGCATAAGATATAATTATGAATCAAGCATGTTTTTTAATTAACTATTAATGAATGATTAGAAACATGAATATATTACAAATTTTCAGAAGAAAAAAACAACTGAATACACTATCACCTTCAAAAATCATATGGCATAGGTTTATGAAGAATAAGCCTGCCGTGTTTGGATTAATTATTATTGCTGCATCTGTATTTATCGCTCTTTTTGCATATATTATCTCGCCGGATTCTACACCTTTTGCAAACAGGCAGCATCTTGAGTTAGCTACGAAAAAACCGGGTTTTAAGGTTCAAATGCTAAAGGTCAGAAAGAATATTATAGCCTTAGAACAGAATTATCTTAAAACATTACTTTACGGAAAATATGATAAGTTTGAACTAATACCCTTTAAGTCTTATTCATTTAATGCGGATAAGATAGAAATTAAAGAATATACTGAAGATACTGATACAACATCCTTGATTCGTGAATTTAATTTAGCTGACGTGCTATATCCTGTTAAAGCCAACAGTGTGAAATTAATTAGCAAAGATAAAGTACAGTTTACAGATGTTTCAGGCAAAAAAAGGATAACCCTTTTTAAAGATTTACGTTCAAAGATTCAAGAAAGTAATATTGTTACAAAACGCTTTCTTTTAGGCACAGACAGGTTCGGACGCGATATGCTCAGCCGCCTGCTTATCGGGACACGCGTTTCGTTATCTGTAGGATTTATATCTGTGTTTATTTCGCTAATAATAGGTCTCAGCCTTGGTATAATTGCAGGCTACTACAGAGGAGTAATTGACAACATTATTTTATGGCTGATAAATGTTGTGTGGAGCATTCCAACACTCTTATTAGTTATTGCCATTACTTTGGCACTCGGAAAAGGATTTTGGCAGGTCTTTATAGCTGTTGGCTTAAGCATGTGGGTTGAAGTTGCCAGAGTTGCGAGAGGCCAGGTTCTTAGCATTCGTAAGAAAGAGTATATTGAAGCCGGAAAAGCTTTAGGGTTTACAAACCTCAGAATTCTGACAAAGCACATCCTGCCTAATGTAATAAGTCCGGTTATTGTAATTTCGGCAGCCAACTTTGCATCTGCAATTCTTATCGAAGCGGGTTTAAGCTTTCTCGGTATTGGCGTTCAGCCACCTATGCCATCGTGGGGAAGCATGATAAAAGACCATTATGCATATATTATTGTTGATTCGGCTTATCTTGCAATATTGCCCGGGCTTGCAATAATGATTATGGTGTTAGCATTTACCCTTGTCGGGAATGGACTAAGGGATGCTTTGGATACTAAAGTGGCAGGATAGAGTAGTTAAAACTCAGCAATAACAGTCTCTGTACCTTTTACTTTCTGGTTTAAGTTTACATTTACTTTTGTACCTAATGGAAAGAAAATATCTATACGAGAGCCAAATTTAATAAAACCAAACTGATCACCTTGATCAACCGTCATACTTTCCTTAAGATAATAAACAATACGTCGGGCAACAAATCCTGCTATTTGTCTTACCATAACCAGCTTACCTCCTGTTTCGTAAACAATGCTCGTATGTTCGTTAAATTCAGAAGCTTTTGGAAGTGATGCAATAAAGAATTTACCGGGATGATATTTGAAGTATTTAATTATTCCCGAAACAGGATTCCAGTTTATATGAACATTGTGTGCCGACATAAAGATAGAAACCTGCAAACGCTTATCATCAAAATATTCTTTCACATAACTCTCTTCAATAATAACAATTGTGCCATCGGCAGGTGAAAGGAATTTACCTTCTTGCGAAATTATTTGGCGATTAGGAGATCTGAAAAACTTAAGAATAAACAAATAAAAAACAACAGAAATAACTAAGATTATCCAATTAATTATACCAAAACTATCAGTTAAAAAGAATAAAGCTGCATTTAATAAAAGCAATATAACAAAAAGTCCTGTCAATATTCTATATCCTTCTTTATGAATTGTCATTTCGTATTTTTTTCGGATAAGTTTAAAATGCTAATTAAGCAGTTGCAAATATGCAAAAACTAAAGGAGATGACAAAAGTACTGCATCAAACCTGTCAAGTATTCCACCATGACCTGGAAGAATATTTCCCGAATCTTTCACTCCGATACTACGTTTAAACATTGATTCGGATAAATCGCCAAAGGTAGCCGAGACTATTATAATTAGTCCAATCACAAGCCAGTTAATCAAACTTAATTCGGTAAAATAAAACGAAATAATATATGAAGCAAGCAAGGTTATTACTGCTCCGCCAATAAAACCCTCCCATGATTTTTTTGGCGATATTCTTTCAAATAATCTGTGTTTCCCAAATGAAACGCCAAATATATAAGCAGCCGAATCGTACAACCAGATAAGACTGAAATAGCTAATTAAAATTACGGAAGTATAATTCGAATAACCTGAATCCGGAAAGACAAATCCCGTTAAAAAAGAAAAAGGAACAGCAATATATATTACCCCCATGAAAGTCAAAGCAATGTTCTCAAATGGTTTATCCTTTTTCCTATAAAGTTCAATTACAAAGACAATAAAGAACAACGGAATTAAAAGAAGAAACCAATTTGTCTCAACAACATTACTAAACCAAAGATAGCTTAGTAAAAATATTGCAACAGAGATTAAAACACCTGTAATTACCTGAGGCTTAACACCTGTTGAAACAACTAATCTATAGAATTCCAATAGTCCCAGAACAGATAAAGCAAGAAACACAATTGCAAAATACCACTGCCCTAAAAGTATTGCAGCAACAATTACCCCAACAAACAAAATGCCTGATAAAGTTCGTGTAAATAAATCTTTCAAATCCTAAGCATTAAACTGTTTAATAAGCTCAAGTGACTTTGCTTCATCTTTCTTATGGACATATACCTCAACATCGCCAAAAGGAAATGCAGAACCTTTTTTATTAATAATATCACATACGATTTCATTCTCAGTTAATATTTCTTTTAGTAATTCGGCACGATAAAGTTTACCAATTGAATATACTAGTACCCAGTCTTTTTCCATATCTCTTATCTTTTATTAATACTAATTTTTATTTTATAAACCCATGAATATGTGGCAATTCAACTCTACTTGAATCATAAAATCAACAAGTAACTTATTTTCTATTGTTCTGTATTTATTCATTTAGAAATATTATTAACTCTTTTGGCCCGTGAGCTCCCATTACAAGAGTTTTTTCAATATCAGCTGTTCGGCTTGCACCTGTAATTGTAGAAATTAACGAAGGCAAGTTATTACTGTATTTTTTAGTAAGTTTTTTAAAACCCTCTGCTAAATCTTCAACAACTTGGGATGCGTTTGCAATGACAACATGTATCGGAGGAAAAACATTCATCCGTCTTCCCGAGTCACCTGAAGAGCTAACTATTATACTTCCGGTACGTGCTATTAACAGCTCACAAGATGTAAAACCAATCTCCATTTCTTCAAAATTATCATTTTCTGAAAGATACGAAATTTTTAAATCATAAAGAAATTTTTGAATATTTTTATCTAAACAAAATAATTTACTAAGCTTACGTTCTTTAATAAACTTTGACAGTTTTATGCCTGTATCTTTTATATCTTTACATAAAACCACTTGTCCACCTATAGCCTCAAACTCTTCAATAAATTTTTCAAGTAAACTTATCTTAATTTCCGGAAATACTGCCTTAGCATTATCATTTGCAGAAGAATAGTTGTTCTTTCTTCTATCTATTGATTTCTGAATTTCTGATAATATTTCTTCTTTTGAGCTCATTAAGACTTATCTTCCGTATCCTTATCTACCGGTTTTTTATCAATATTATTTTTATCATTTAGTTCCTCAATTTCTTCCATTCTCGTTTTTCCAAATTGCCTTTCGCCAAATATTTCAACCAGATCATCAGTAAATAGGACTTCTCTTTCAAGTAAACGTTCTGCCAGTTTGGTTAATTTATCTTTATTATTTGTTAAAATATCAATAGCTCGCTTATACTGTTCGTCAATCAGCTTGCTTATTTCGCTATCAATAACCTCAGCAGTTTTTTCGCTAAATGGCTTATGAAATGAATATTCGGACTGTCCGCTTGAATCATAAAAACTAATATTTCCAAGCTTTCTACTCATTCCGTAATAACTGATTACTGCATTTGCTTGTTTTGTAACTTTTTCTAAATCGTTCAAAGCACCTGTTGAGATTTTACCAAAATTAATAAACTCCGATGCTCTTCCACCAAGCAGGGCACACATCTCATCCAATATCTGTTCATAAGTGGTAATTTGTCTTTCTTCGGGCAGGTACCAGGCAGCACCAAGAGCCTTGCCTCTGGGAACTATTGTTACTTTTACAAGAGGATTAGCATATTTTAACAACCAGCTTACGGTGGCATGTCCAGCTTCGTGATATGCAATAGTTTTCTTTTCCTGTTGAGTAATAATCTTATTCTTTTTTTCAAGTCCTCCAATAATTCTATCAATAGCATCAAGGAAGTCCTGCTTCTCAACAATCTTTTTATTTTTACGTGCTGCAATCAAAGCCGATTCATTACATACATTTGCAATGTCAGCACCTGAGAACCCCGGTGTTTGCTTAGCAAAGAAACTTAATTTAATACTATCCCTATCGTATTTTATTGGTTTTAAATGAACCTTAAATATTTCTTGCCTTTCTTTTAAATCGGGCAGCTCAACATGTATCTGTCGGTCAAATCGTCCGGCACGCAATAAAGCACGATCAAGGACATCTGCTCTGTTAGTTGCAGCAAGAATTATGACGCCAATATTACTGCCAAAACCATCCATTTCGGTTAGCAATTGGTTTAATGTATTTTCTCTTTCGTCGTTTGAGCCCATATTTGGATTACGCCCTCTTGCTCTACCAATTGCATCTATTTCGTCAATAAAAATAATGCAAGGAGCTTTTTCTTTGGCTTGCTTAAAAAGGTCGCGAACACGCGAAGCGCCAACACCAACAAACATTTCAACAAAATCAGAGCCTGAGAGTGAAAAGAAGGGCACATGTGCTTCGCCTGCAACTGCTTTTGCAAGTAGTGTTTTCCCGGTTCCCGGTGGGCCAATTAACAATGCTCCTTTTGGAATCTTTCCGCCCAGATTTGTGTACTTGTCGGGTTTCTTCAAAAAATCAACTATTTCCCTAACTTCTGTTTTTGCCTCTTCAAGTCCGGCAACATTTGAAAAATCAATCTTTACCGTCGATTCCTTATCAAAAAGTTGAGCACGACTTTTTCCAACATTAAAGATACCACCTGCGCCACCTGCAGCACCTCCGCTCATACGTCGAAAAATAAAAAGCCAAATAACCACAAGTACTACTATCGGAAGAAGCCATCCCAGTGCATCTGAGAAATAGTCTTTTCGTTCTTCAGAGCCAACATATATTCTTTCATCTTCAGGAATACCTTTTTCAATCTGAGCATCTTCAACTTTTTTCTCAAAAGACTCAGGCGACACAACAGAGATATAATATTGAGGTCCGGTTTTATCCAAAGTTTTACCATCCTTAGTTAACTCATCATATCTACCGGATGAAAGCTTGTCTGGTTTGATATAAATCTCTGCAATCTTACCGTTTACAATGGTAACTTTTTCTACATCATTTTGCAATAACATGTTGTTACGAAAAGTCCGCCAATCAGTTTCTTTAGGACTTGGTCCGGTATAAAAAAACTGCAAAAGGAAAATAGCTAAGGCAATAATAGCATATATCCAATAAATATTCATCTTTGGTTTTTCACCGGGCTTACCTCCTATCTTAGTGTTAAACATTCCCTGAGCTTTTTGCCTGTTGTCCTTACTTCCCGTATTACTTTTTTTGGTCTTCTTGTTTATATTTTCTTCTGCCATATTAATTCTTAATCATATATTATTTTTGTTATTTCCCTTCGCTTGTTTTATCATCATTATGCCATACAATTTCACCGTCAGCCCATAAACCTTCAAGATTATAAAACTTACGTGACTCTGTTTCAAAAATATGCACAACTACATTTGAGTAATCAAGCAAAATCCATTGTGCATTGTCAACTCCCTCTTTATGCCAAACATTTTCACCAAGCTCTTGTTTAACCGTTTCAAGAACAGAATCTGATAATGATTGAACCTGTATCCCGGAGTCGCCATGACAAATTATAAAATATTCGCAAACGCTATCGGGTAATTTACTTAAATTAATACTGCAAATATCCTTGCCTTTAATTTTATGTAATGCTTCAATTATTGTATCAACTAAAACCTCAGTATCGCTCTTTTTTTTCTTCATAAACTAATAACATGTTTTATTACAAGCACTTTATCCATTATCACTCATATAAAAAAGTATAGCTTGCCTTATCATTTTTAACTTGGTGCAAAGGTAATTATATTTAGATTATTATTTGTTTTAAACTCAGTTATAAAGTTTAATTTTTTATTTCTTTGTAATAAATAAATAAGTCGCATTTTGAAAGTTCATGAAAATAATAACCGGATAATTGGCAGTAGAGTTGAATATATCGAAAGTACAACATCAACAAATGAATATATTAAACAAAAGTTTGACTCAGGTAATTTGAAAAATGGCCTTGCCGTTCTGGCATCGCAGCAAACAAAAGGCAAAGGATTTCGTAATAACAAATGGGAAAGCGAAGCTCACAAAAACATAACATTTAGTTTTATAGTTTATCCTGAATTTTTGTTTGCAAGCAAACAGTTTGTTCTTTCTCAATCTGTTTCTTTAGCAATATTAGATTATCTGAGTAGCTATTCAACCGGCTTTGTTGTAAAATGGCCTAATGACATTTATTTTAAAAATAAAAAAATTGCAGGAATATTGATTGAAAACTCAATTCAGGGTGAATATTTGCATGATTCCATAGTTGGAATTGGTATAAATATCAATCAAGAAGTTTTTAGTTCAGCACTTCCAAATCCTATTTCACTAAAAAATATAACAGGGAAAGAATTTAATATTAGAAAAGAATTTGACAAACTTCTAGAAACTATAAATATGCATTACTTGCATTTAATTAACACTGACTTAGCCGTAATTTCCGAATCATATTTAAATAATCTATATCGCATAAACCAATGGGCTACTTACAAGACAATAAATGGCTCATTTACAGGTAAAATAGTAGGCATTAACGAATATGGATTTTTGAATATTATAAGCAAGAATAATGAGAATTTATTTTTCAATTTTAAAGAAGTTGAATATGTTTTATAATTTTGAGAAAAATATTACTAGAATTAATAAATGATAATTTTTAAACCCTAAACTATCATGAAATTAAAAAGCCTAAGCCTACTAGTCTTCATAACAATCTTATTTATTAAAAGTCAATTATTTGCACAACCATGTAAAGAGGTAATTGCCTATTATCCAAATTGGCAGTGGTACGATAGAAATCATCTTGTAAATCCATTATCTATTGATTACTCAAAGTATACTATTATTAACTATTCCTTTTTCAGTCCACAAGCAGATGGCAGCATAAATCAAACAGATACATGGGCAGATGAGAATCTTTTACTTGGTCAGCACGACTGGGTAAATGGTGGTTATTTACCAAACACATCGCTTATTGATATTGCTCATAATAACGGTGTCAAAGTTATGGTCTCAATTGGCGGTTGGACATTATCAAATAACTTCCCGGGCATTTCAGCATCAGCTAGCAAGCGAACTGTTTTTGCATCTTCTTGCGTAAGTTTGCTAAGCACTTATGGTTTTGACGGTATTGACATTGACTGGGAATATCCGGGATATGCAGAACATAACGGGACACCGGCAGACAGTAGTAATTTTACTTTACTTCTTCAAGAAATTAGAGACTCTATTGATACTTATGGCTTAAGTATTGGACAGGATATGCTATTATCATCATGCTTTAGTGCCGACCCTGATAATATGATCTATGTTCAATGGTCAAGTTTAGCAGGCATACTCGATATGTTTAATTTAATGACCTATGATTTTTTTGGTGCTTTTAGTCCATTAAGTAATCACAACTCACCCTTATACGCACCGGCTGTCGGAAATCCTGACTTTAATATTAATGCTGCCTTTCTACATCTTACTCAACAATATGGGGTACCTTCATCAATGGTAAATATCGGTGTACCTTTCTATGGTCGCTCGGTTACATCTTGTACAGGATTACATCAGGCAAATAGCGGAAGTCCCGATTATTCTACCTTTTCTGATGATGATGGATCACCTACGTACTATAATGTTATGAAGAATATTTCAATGTTTTCTTACTATTGGGATAATCTAGCAATGGTTCCATATTTATTGGGAAATACAATAAGTACATTTGTTTCATATGATGATGAACATTCGGTAGCATTAAAGGCAGATTATGCACTTAACCATGGAGCCAGAGGTGTAATTATTTGGGAATTAACAGGCGACTATATTGAAACATCACAAGGCTCGGGAATTATTGCCGGAACACCTTTGGTTGATACCCTGAATCAGGTTCTTTGTTCAATACCGGTTGGCCTAAGTGAGTTAGTATTGGATACTGATTCTAATGTATTTATATGGCCGAATCCTGCAAAATTAAATGATATAATCCATCTAAATTATTATTCAAATAATAGCGAAGTTATTTTAATTAGCTTATTTTCTATTGATGGCCAGCTTATTTCCCAAAAGGAATTTCATGGTAGACTAAATCAATCATATTCACTTCAGTTAAACCTGAAAAATACAGGATTATATTTTCTTCGGCTAAATTCTTCCACACAAACATTAACATGGAAGTTGGCAATTGAGTGAAAATTGAAATAGAACTTCAATAAGATATTGCTTTGTCCAACCCTAAATATCCAGCACTCAAGTAATTATACATGTTATTTGTTATACAATGAGATTATAATTATTGATAACAAAAGTCCTTTAATTTTTAACAAAAAACAGATAATGCTTCTTCAAACTATGCCTTATTCTTATAATTATAACCCGGAATTGATTTTTATTTGTCAAAATAAATGTTGTAATTTCCATCCTAAACCTTTTAGGAGAATCAATTAGCATTTGTTTGTTTTTTTTAAGATGAAGATTTTCATAAATTAGAATTCAGAACTAATAAACTTGAGGCAGTCAGGTACTCCCATTATCAATTAAAAACTTATGACTTGTACAGAATTAAAAGATGAATATTTTAGGCAATAAATAATATAAGCTAAGGTATCAATAGGGATTTATGAGTTAGGCATTAGTTAAAACGAGAATATTTAATTATCTTTGGTTTGCAATGCTAAGTTATTAGAGGACTAATTACATCGTAAATTATAATGAAATTACAAAAAAGAATGGATCTAAAATATTTGAAAATAATAGGAGCATTGTTAATTGTTATTATACCTTTCATTTTGCCCGCTCAAGAAACACAGGAGAAAATAGCAGATTCATTATATCAAATATCTATTGATTACATAAATGTAAATAAAATTGACTCTGCAAGTACATTTGTCAACAATGCTCTTCATTATAGCACTGATAATAACCTTACTTTTTATGAAGGAAAATCGTATTATTTAATGGGTTGTATTTCGCAGATAAAAAATCAATCAGACTCTGCGTTAGTTCATTTGAAAAAGGCAGATAGTCTAATTTCTTCAACTTCAGATATTAAATTAAAAGGGAAAATAAATGCCAGAATTGGAAGTATTTATAGGACTCTAAGCAACTATGAATTAGCTATTGAGAGTTATTATAAATCAATAGTATATTTTGATAGTATAGGCGACAAACTATGGTTAGGGACTATATATAATAATCTTGGGTCTGTTTTTTATAACCGGGGAAATTATTATAAATCTCTTGAATGTTTTCAGAAATCAACTAAGTGTTTTGAAAAATTGGAATCCAAACTAAATATTGGAATTAATTATAATGCAATGGGCTTGGTTTATAGAAAAACAAACAATGTGACAAAAGAAAGAGCTTCATACTTGAATGCGATTAAGATATTAGAACAGCTTGATGACTCTCCTCATTTATCAAACGCATACAATAACTTATCGGAGGTCTATTTTGATAATGGAGAAATTGAATTAGGCTTGGAAACACTTGAGAAAGCCAGGCTTATTTGTGAAAATAATAATTATGAAAAAGGCTTGTGTGCATACTATGCTGTATTGTCTTATTTTTATTCTAAGCAAGAGCCTGTAGATTACAAAAAGGTTTTGAAGTATGGTATTAAAGGTTTAGAAATTGCAAAGAAGATTAACAGTTATAAACAATATGCTGATGCATGTTACTTTGTAGCATTAGCATATTTTGAAACAAGGCAGATGGAGAAAGCAAGAACAATGTTGGAGGACGGCTGTGAAATTGCGGAGAAGTATGGTTATATATTTGAATTAGTCAGGCTAAAAGAGCTTCTTGCAAATGTATATAACGAATTGAAATTACCTCAGAAAGCGTATGAGACTTTTGTTCAATCTGCCATGTACAAGGATAGTCTCTCAAACGAAGATAAAATCAAAGAGTTTACTAGTTTAGATTTGTCATACAAGTTTAAACAACAACAATTAAGAGATAGTCTTATTCAAGTACAAAAAGTTAACAAATTGCAAAATAGCTATGCGAAGAAGATAAATTCTCAGAAAATCTTCCAACTCATTCTTTTGTTTATTGTTATAGTTATACTCATTATAACAATATTTAGTTTTATTATATCAAGAAAGCGTAAGATTCAAACTAAGATTCTTAATCAGAAGAATGAACAGATAAATAAATCCTTACATGAAAAAGAATTATTATTGAAAGAGATACACCATCGTGTTAAGAATAATTTCCAGATAGTGTCCAGCTTATTAGAATTACAAGTACGAAACATAACAGATAAAGAGGCAATTTTAAATATCGAAGAAGGTCAAAGCAGGATAAAGGCAATGGCTTTAATTCATCAAAAGCTTTACCAGAGTGATAATATTTCGCAAATCGATTTTTATGAATATGCCAGCCAGTTATCCAAACAAATTGCTAGCACTTATAACCTTGATAACCTTACTATTGATGTTGAAACATCCGGAATACATATCGATATTGATACAAGTATCCCCCTGGGATTAATTTTAAATGAGCTTGTTACAAACTCATGTAAATATGCCTTTGATGATTCTGAATACGATAAACTAACAATAAATTTAGCACTCAGCTCAGAAAATAATTATATTTTAGAGGTAAAGGATACAGGTAAAGGACTGCCTGACGATATTGACATAGATAAAATGAAAAGCCTTGGTTTGAAACTTGCAAAACGTTTAGCAAAGCAATTGCAAGGCACATTAAAATATAAATTTGACCACGGAAGAAGTTTTATAATTGAGTTTAAAGACACCTTGGCTAGAAAAGAAGTAGATTAGAACTTTTTGCAATTAAAGATTTATTTTTTTAATAAAATAATGTGGTTTTTAAAATTTGCAATATCTTTTTTATTATATTTGTTTCATGTCAAAAATAAAAATCGTTGTTGTAGAGGATGAGGTAATTATTGCAGACAATATTTGCAATACATTAGTAGATTTAGGATATGACGTGTCTGAGCCTGCTATAAGCTATTCAGAGGCAATCAGTACAATTGATGCCTATCGTCCTGATTTAATAATTTTGGATATCCAGTTATCCGGTAATAAAGATGGAATCGATCTTGCTTGGAAAATTAGAGAAGATTACGATATCCCATTTATATTCCTGACTTCTAATGCGGATAAGTTAACTGTAGACCGTGCAAAGAAGGTAGATCCACCTGCTTATCTCGTTAAACCATTTGATAAAGATGATTTATATACTTCTATTGAGATAGCTTTGTTTAATTTTCAAAAGAAAAATGTAGTTAAAAGTGAATCTGTTACTATTAAAGATGCTCTTTTTGTTAAACAGAAGAAAATGTTAGTTAAATTAAAGTTTGATGACATTCTATTTATAAGAAGTGACCATATTTACATAGAAATCATGACAATTGATAAAAAAATTGTTTTGGTTAGAGATAGCCTTAATGAATATATAAATAAACTTAATCAGAGCTTTCTTAGAGTTCATCGTAGTTATATTATTAATCTCACACATCTGCAGGCTATTAATCATAATTTGATTCTAATAAATGATCATGAAATACCAATAGGAAAAAATTACAGAGATGAATTACTTCATAAAATAAAATTAGGGTAAATTGTGTTACCCTTAATCTTGAGATGGTTCGATTGTGAAAAATTAATGTTGTAGATAGAGTTGATGTAGCACCTTAAAAGCTGCAATGCATATTTGAATAATTGAATCCATTCTGCTTCATGATTAGATGAATTCTGAAACTGAAAAGCATTTTGGAATCTAATGACGCATACGAAAACCTATATTAAGAACAATATTCCTATCGTTCAGAACAATTATTCCTAATTCTTATTTTTTTCTTTCACTTTT
>JANTGP010000037.1 GCA_024762835.1 Bacteroidota bacterium | reverse complement strand
ATATATATAACAAAAAGCCCTAAAATTACCCCCCCCCTATATCTATTTATTTTTTATCTGTTTTAAAGATAAGACGTAAAAAATTGAAAAGGTTGCCTGTAAAGTGTTAGAAAATAGTAATATCTATTTAATTTATATTCAATATAAATAATGCAATATACATATATTATATGATGGGTAACAAATATTTTGGCAACAAATTACCCTGCTTATCATATATTTATTCTTTGGATTTTGCTGTATGTGTAATACCATCAGTGTGGCATAAAGCCACGCCGATGGTAGCTAAGTACTGAATGACCAAAGGGGGACAGACCGAACGAGATTTTTTGAGGACAGAATTTTAATTACCGGCTTTTGTTAATAATTGCTTTCTTTAATCTCAAAATACGATTGAGGGTGAAGACAAGCGGGGCAAATAGTTGGTGCTTTTTCGCTCTCGTGAATAAAACCGCAATTACGGCATTTCCATATTATCTTACCGTTTCTTTCAAATACCCTTCCGGCTTCTAAATTGTTGTATAACTTTCTGAATCTTTCTTCATGGGCTTGCTCAACTTTAGCAATCATTCTATATGCATTTGCTATTTCAGAAAAACCCTCTTCCTCAGCTATATTGGCAAACATTGGGTATAGCTCTGTCCATTCTTCGTTCTCACCATCTGCTGATGCTTTTAAATTTTCGAGAGTTGTACTGATTTTTCCGGCAGGATAAGCAGCTGTTATTTCAACAACACCACCTTCTAAGAATTTGAAAAATCTCTTAGCATGCTCTTTCTCGTTAAGTGCAGTTTCGGTAAAAACAGCTGATATCTGTTCCAGTCCGTCTTTTTTAGCTTGCTTGGCGAAGTAATCATATCTCATCCTGGCTTGTGATTCGCCTGCGAATGATTTCAAAAGATTTTGTTCTGTCTTTGTTCCTTTTAGTGATTTCATATTTATAGTATTATTTGGTAATAATTGATACTCTAAAATAAACTAATTAATAGATTAGTAGCAAATGGGATAAAGAAATATTATACTTGACTTGACGCTAGTAAGCTTTTAACCATTATCGAAATACTTTTGCCATCGGCTTTGCCTGCAAATTGTTTCGATGCTATGCCCATTACTTTACCCATATCTTTCATTGACGAAGCACCTGTATCTGAAATAATTTTCTCAATAGCTGCTTTTAATTCTTTTTCACCCATTTGCTCAGGCAAGAACTCAGCAATTGTGTCTGCTTCCATTACCTCTTGGACGTATAGGTCATCGCGTTTTTGGCTTTTGTATATCTCGGCAGAATCTCGTCGTTGCTTAACAAGCTTTTGCAAGAGTTTTATTTCATCAGCTTCAGTCAGCTCTTCACCACTACCATCTGTTTTGGCAAGTAACAGTGCCGATTTAATTGCTCTTAAGGCTTGTAAACGTCCTTTGTCTTTAGACTTCATTGACTCTTTCAGTCCTGTATTTATTTTATCGCTTAAACTCATATCCTTAATTTTATTGGGTTCTTAAAATATTGTTTATTAATCTAATCTACCTTGTCGTGAAGGTATGGATTCTTTTTTAAACTTACACCAGATTCATCATCACTTAACGAATAGCGTGATACTTCAGGATTTTTGGAATACTGCTTATCGTCAATCTGAATTCCCTTTCGCTTGAAAGCCGGAACTGATTCTAATTCTTCAATATCACTTCTTGAATATCTGTAATGACTTTTGGTTTGTTCGGCATAGTTTGGATTATTTTCGGCTTGTTTGTCTTTTTTTGCCTGATTACCAATTAGCGAGGCAGATGGTGATGAGTCGAAACTAATTTCTTGTTGTACAATTTCCTTTTCGCTTGTTTTGTCACCAAGATTGAAAAGTCGTGCTTTCTTTTCTTTTCGTATATAAAGCTCGGGGATTATATCGGCATTAAAACCCGTAGCTATTACCGTTACACTCAATTCCTCACTTAGCGATTCATCATTTCCGTTTCCCCAAATAATATTTGCTGATGAACCGGCACATTCCTGAACGAAATCATTTATCATTCCTATTTCACTCATGGTAACTTCTTCTTTACCGGAGGTGATATTGAGAAGAATATTTGTTGCTCCGTTAATATTATTATTGTTAAGCAGAGGAGAAGTCAATGCTTCGCGAATTGCTTCTATGGCTCTGTTTTCGCCTTTTGCACTTGCTGAGCCCATAATTGCCACACCACTATTTTCCATTACGGTCTCAACATCAGCAAAATCAACATTTACATAGCCGTGTACGGTTATTATCTCGGCAATTCCTTTGGCTGCTGTAGTAAGAATATTATCTGCTTGTGCAAATGCTTCGGATATTGTAAGGTTACCATGTATCTCGCGAAGTTTCTCGTTGCTTATTACAAGAAGTGAATCAACATGTTCATTTATTTCTTTTATTCCTTCAATGGCTTGATTTAACCTTCGTTGTCCCTCAAAGCGAAAGGGGATTGTAACAATCCCAACTGTTAGGATTCCCATTTCTTTGGCTGTTTTGGCTATTACTGGTGCAGCACCTGTTCCTGTGCCGCCTCCCATTCCTGCTGTTACAAATGCCATTTTTGTATTGTTCGCAAGCATAGCTTTTATGTCATCAATATTCTCGATTGCCGATTCCTTACCTTTTTCAGGAATATTTCCAGCACCTCTTCCTTCGGTAAGTGTTTCGCCTAACTTGATCTTTTGAGGCACATTACTTTCTTCAAGAGCTTGTGAGTCGGTATTACAGATAATAAAATCAACACCTTTTATACCCAATTTATGCATGTGATTTACGGCATTACTTCCGCCACCACCTACGCCAATCACTTTTATTATCGATGTTTTTCTATTTTCGTCCTGATATTCCATAACTATATAATTTTATGTGTATTGTTTACGTATTTAGAATTCGCTTTTTAACTAATCTCTTCGCTAAATAAACTGTCAATTGTTGTTTGAATCCACTCGCCCGCTTGTGTGGTAATTGATTTCTTTGATTTTCTTTTTGCTTTCTTTTTTGTTTTTTTAAGTGTTTCCGCTCTGTGATTTACAGTTTTCGATGGTACTTCATTGAAAATTGTTTTTTCAATAGTTTTTTCCTCAATAGACTTATGTGATTCTTTTGCTTTATTATCTTCAATAACAAGCTCTTTTGAATCTTCTGTTTTCTCAGATGTAATCTGTTGGACTACTTGCACATGTTGGTTCTTTTCAACCGGTTTATCTTCAAGGACAACAACTTGTTTGTCTTCCTCTTTTTGTTTTGTCTCAAATACTTTATGAATATTTTTCTTCTTAAATCCTGTTGCAATGATTACTACCCTTATTTTTTCATCAAGGCTCAAATCAGTACTGTTACCCCAAATTATCTGCACATCATCTTTTACAATCGATTGTACGTAATCGGTAATTTCGCCTAATTCGTCAAGCTTAAACTCTTCAACCCCTGATGTTACATTAAGAAGAATATTCTTAGCTCCGCTGATATCATTGTTGTTAAGAAGCGGAGAGTTTAATGCTTTCTTTATTGCATGTAAACTCCTGTTTTCGCCTCTTGCTGTTGCTGAGCCAAGAATAGCAACACCGCTGTCTTTCATTACGGTTTCAACATCGGCAAAATCGACGTTAACATGCCCGTGGACAGTGATAATTTCGGCAATTCCTTTGGCAGCAACAGAAAGAACGCTATCTGCTTTTTCAAATGCAGCTGATAAAGTTAGTTCGCCATAAATTCGCCTAAGCTTTTCATTATTAATTACAAGCAAAGAGTCGAGATGTTTTTCAATCTCTTCAAGACCTTTTATTGCATGATTAAGTCGTACTTGTCCTTCAAAATCAAAAGGTGTTGTTACAATACCTATTGTTAGTATTCCAAGCTTTTTTGCAATTTTAGCAATAATAGGTGCTGAACCTGTACCTGTGCCTCCGCCCATTCCGGCAGTGATAAACAGCATTTTGGTGTCTTTTTCGAGAATAGCTCTTATCTCATCGCTACTTTCGATTGCTGCCTTTTCACCTATTTCAGGATTATTACCTGCTCCTCTGCCTTCGGTTAGTTTTTGCCCAATTGCTATCTTGTTCTCTACCGGACTGATGTTAAGGGCTTGTGCATCGGTGTTACAAATGTAAAAATCTACATCTACAATACCTTCCTTATACATGTATGTAACTGCATTACTTCCACCTCCTCCAACTCCAATAACTTTAATAATAGATTTGGACTTCTTTTTAGTTTCTGTGTTTTCTGTTGAGTCTGACATACTAATATGTTTTTGGTTAATTAATAATTATTCTATTTAGGGTCTTCGTCAAAAAAACCAATGAAAGTTTGAAATATAGTAGGTTTCTTATTCACATTTTTTTGAGATGTGTTTTCCTCTTTTACTTCTTTTACTTTCTTTTTGCTTAAATCTTCAGGGTCTTCACTTTTTGTGACTTTTTCAGATGGTTTTTCATCAGTTATTTCTTCTTTAGTTTTTTCAGTTTGTTTTGTTTTACTTTCCTGTTTCCAGAAATCGTAAATTGATTTTGCATTGAATCCTGTGGCGATTATTGTAACTTTTATCTGACTTTCAAGACTTAAGTCTCGTGCTGTGCCAATAATAAATTGTTCGGCCTCACGTCCTGAAATCGTTTGTATATGCTCGCATATCTGCTGATGCTCTTTTACTAGAATCTCATCAACACCTGAAACAATATTTATAAGAATATTTTTAGCACCTGAAATATTATTATTGTTCAGCAGTGGATAACTGATAGCTTCTTCAACTGCTTTTATTGCTCTGTCGGTGCCACTGGCGGTACCCGAGCCCATGAGTGCAACACTGCTGTTTGTCATTATAGTCTTAACATCATTAAAATCAACATTCCAAGCACCATGAACTTTTATTATTTCAACTATTGACTTAGCTGCAGTTGCTAATACTTCATCCACTTTTTTAAATGCTTCGGACATAGGAAGCTCAGCATAGTTTATATTTAATTTTTCGTTTTCAATTACAATTAGTGCATCAACCGATTTACTTATTTCTTCAATTCCTTGAATTGCATGTTGCATACGGTTACCAATCTCGCTACTAAATGGTGCTGTAACGATGGCTACGGTTAAAATTCCCAGTTCTTTAATTTTTTTTGCTATTACAGGAGCTGCACCTGTTCCTGTTCCTCCTCCCATACCGGCTGCAATAAAAACCATGTCGGTATTATCGCCAAGCAAATCAAGTATTTCGTCTATATTTTCAACAGCAGCCTCTCGTCCAATTGATGGGTCACTTCCGGCACCTCTCCCTCCCGTAAGGGTTTTTCCAAGTTGTATCTTATATGGAACCTGACTGTTGAGTAGAGCTTGCTCATCGGTATTGCAAATAATAAATTGAACATCCTCAACTCCGGTATCGTACATATGGTTAATGGCATTGCTTCCTCCTCCGCCAACTCCAATTACTTTAATTTCGGATGAGTTATGCATGGGGAATGCAAAATCAAGTATTGAATCAGATACTATACCTTCAAAACTATTTTCTAATATACGACTTGCCATATTTATTATTTAATATTATTGATTCTCAACATCTTTATCTTCAATTATGGTTAAGAATTTATTTTTTATTTTACTGAATATGCCACCGGATTTTGATTCTTCCTGAGTATTACTTTCTTCTTCATTTTCTTCTTGTTCGAGTATGTCAATACCACTTGAATATTCAAATCCTTTTAAAAGCAATCCTATTGCCGTTGAGTATTTTGATTGGTTCAGCTCTTCGGTTTGTTCCGTATAGTTAATCTTCTCAACTTTCCCTATTCTTACATCGTAGCCTGTTTGTAATTTTACTAATTCCGAAATGTTGTTTAAGGATGCACTACCTCCGGTAAGTACAATTCCGGCACTTAGTTTATCGGCAATTTCAGAATTTTCTATCTCGTAATTAATTGCTTCAATAATTTCTTCCAACCGCGATTGTATAATGTATGCAAGATTCTTAAAAGAAATTTCTTTTGGTTCTCTGCCACTTATTCCGGGTATAGAAACAATTTTATTTTCGTCTACAAGGTCGCCAAGTGCAGAGCCAAACTGTTGTTTGAGCTGCTCTGCCTGCCTTTGCAATATTGAGCAACCTTCCTTTATGTCGTTACTTATAATGTTTCCACCAAAAGGAATAACGGCAGTATGTCTTATAATACCATCATGATAAATTGCAATATCAGTTGTTCCGCCACCTATATCAACCAGTATAACACCGGCTTCTTTTTCATCTGATGTTAAAACAGCATCAGCAACAGCTATAGGATCTAAAATTAAGTTTATTACATCAATCCCAATACGGTTTACGCATTTCTCAATATTTTTTCCCGATGCTATTTGTCCTATTACAATATGGAAATTGCCTTCAAGTCTTTTACCTGAAATACCAACCGGATTCTTTATACCGTCTTCATTATCGACAGAATAATTTTGAGGAATAACATGAATAATATGGTCTCCAATATTTACCGGCATTTTATACATCTCCTGTCTGAGTTGTTCAATGTCATCTTGCTTAATTTCAAATTCAGGTGGGTCAATATATTTTGTTCCTTTGTTTTGTGTGCTTTTTATATGTTGTCCGGCAATTCCAACATAGGCTTTGTTAAATTTCAGATTTGCCATATTCTGAGTTTCCTCAACAGCTGCTTTTATCGATTGTGCAGCCTCCTCAATGTTTATAACAATTCCTCTGTTAACACCACTGGTCGGCGAGGAACCAAAGCCTAAAATCTCAACTTCATTATTGCTATTCTTTTTCCCGATTATTGCAATTGTATTGCTTGTTCCAATATCAATTGCCGCCATGTAATTATTATTTTGTTCCATATCTAAATAGTTTGTTATATCCGTGTACAAACAACCTGATTTTTAAATTTTAAATTAATTGCTTTATATTTATTCCAACCTTCTTTTGCTAATCCCTGCTCGTATAAGGCTTTCAGTTTCCTGAATTTAATTTCATAATTATCAGTTGTCCCAAAGTATATTTTGTGATTTCCAACTCTGGGAATTAGTTCTAATTCTTTATTATTATTTACATGAATCTGCTCAATCTGTGCATTCCATAATTTATCATCGCTTATAAACTTGGCAATGTGGTACAATCCTGCAATTAGAACAGAATTTTCGGTAGTATCGCTTTCTGCTTCAAGGGGTTTAGTTACTTTACCTGTTACAACAACAACATGTGCAGTGTAATTCTTTGATGTTGGCATTACATCACCGTCGGAATCAATATAGAAATTTTGATTTCGATAATTGATAATCCTCATTATGGCTGTGCTTTGTTTTATGTCTATTTTTACATCGCCCGTAACCGAAACATATACATCTGCCTTTTTTATTAATGGATTTTCGGCGAGTGTGTGCTCAATTTCAATTTTGGGAATATTATTAATTGTTTGCCCCAATATTTTTACTTCCTTATTTTTAAGGATGTTTATTACTTCATTTTCTGATATATAAACCTCTTTTGTTGACTTATCAATATTTACTATTATTGAATCACAAATTATATCATCTGATTTATTGCTGATAATAATAGGTGATATTATTATATATATGATTAAGAATAACCATGTTATAAGAATCAATATTTTTCGTCCTTTCGTCATTTATAATCTTTTTTCAAGTGTAGATTTTATTTTATTTCTCAAAGTATCAATATTTCCTGCACCTATAGTTATTAAAAAATCCACCTCTCTTTTTTCAATCTCTTCAATCAGTTTTATCAAATTACACATTATCTTATTTTCAATATTAATATTATCGAATATCAGCTTGGCGCTTATGCCTTCAACCGGTTTTTCTCTTGCCGGATAAATATCAAGTAAAATTACTTCGTCGAGCATCGATAGGCTTATGGCAAATTCATTTGCAAAGTCTTTGGTACGACTAAATAAATGGGGCTGAAATACTCCGGTTAGTTTCCTGTCGGGGTAAACTTCTCTTATCGAACTTATCATTGCCGATATTTCTTTTGGATGATGCGCATAATCATCCATATATATTAGCCTTTCGCTTTTTAACAAGAAATCAAATCGTCGTTTTATTCCTTTAAAACTGCTTAAGCCGGAACGAATATCTTTTTCATCTACACCAAGCAAATATGCCATTCCGGATGCAGCAACTGTATTTTCAATGTTTATTCTGCCCGGCAACTGAATGAATAAATCTTTTAGGATTTTGCCGCCTGGCATGTTTATATCAAAATAAGTCTGATTGTTCTTTATATGAATGTTTGATGCAAAGATATCAGCTTCTTCATCAGCTGAATATGTGTATAATCTTATTTTATTAACTTCTTCGGGACTAATGTTTAATCCTTTCTTTATTAGAAGATTCCCATTTGGTTTTATCTGGTTTGCAAACTCAAGAAAGCCTTTTTGCAGATTCTCTAGTTTATTATATATGTCGAGATGGTCAGCATCTATTGAGCTTATTATTGCATTTGCCGGTTTCAATTGTAAAAATGATTTGTCAAACTCATCTGCTTCAACAATAGTAAACTTTGCTTGGCCCGAAAACAGGAAGTTACTGTTGTAGTTATTCATTATGCCACCTACAAATGCAGTACACTTTTCGCCGGTGCTTGACAATATGTGGGATAGAAGTCCAGATATACTTGTCTTTCCATGAGTACCTGCAACAGCAATGGTGTTACTCTTGTTTGCAATGTAACCCAAAACTTCTGCTCTTTTTAATAGTTTGAATCCATTATTGCTAAAGTATGTAAGTAATTTATTGTTTTTAGGAATTGCCGGTGTGTAAATTACCAGACTATTGTTCCGGTTTTGTGCTTCTATTGGAATTTCATCCGGATTATCATTATAAAATACCCTAATGCCTTCATCAACCAATTGTTTGGTAAGATTGGTCTCAGTTAAATCGTAACCCATAGTTTTTTTATTCAGCATCATAAAGTATCGTGCAAGAGCACTCATGCCGATTCCACCAATTCCGATTAGATAAACAGTATGTATTTTATCAAAATTCATTTACTATTTTATTAAGCTTAGTACTTCATCTGCAATACGTTTTGCAGAGTCTGTTATTTTTAGTTTAAGAATATTATCTCCAAGTTCTTTTCTTTGTTGTTCGTTATTTAAAATGCTTAAAGCCTTATCTATTAACTTATCTTTTGCTTCGCTGTCTTTTATCAAAACTGCTGCATTGATATTTGCTAGTTCGAGTGCATTTTTGGTTTGGTGGTCTTCTGTTACATTAGGCGACGGTACTAGAATACATGCTTTGCCAACAAGGCAAAGTTCGGATATTGTACCTGCACCTGCACGCGAAATAATTACATCGGAAAGAGAATATGCCAAATCCATCTTATCGATAAAGGCTACGGCTTTTATGTTAGGTGCATTTACATCTTTCAATGCTTCTTTGGCTTCATTAATGTAAAGTTTGCCTGTTTGCCATAATACTTGAAATGGTGATTGTGCAAGCTTTTCAATATCTTTAATAAGACTTTGATTTAGAGTTCTTGCTCCAAGACTTCCTCCAAGTATAAGCAAGGTCTTTTTATCTTTATCAAAAGAGAAATGCTCGATTGCTTTTTCCCTTTTATCTGATATTGTAAGAATATTACTCCTAACCGGATTACCTGTTAGTATAATTTTCTCTTTTGGAAAAAAGCGTTCCATGTTTGAGTAAGCAACACATATCTTCTTTACCTTATTTTTTAGTAGCTTATTGGTTATTCCTGGATATGAGTTTTGCTCTTGGATAAGTGCCGGAATACCTTTTGACGAAGCAACATACAATAATGCACCGCTTGCATATCCGCCTACGCCCACAGCTGCATCGGGTTTAAACTTTCTTAAAATGCCGTTTGCCTTTATCAAGCTGCGAAATAATTTAAAAAAGAAAGTTATGGTTTTAAAAGAAAGTTTTCGTTGAAATCCTTCAATAGGTAATCCTTCAATTTTATAGCCGGCTGCCGGTACTCTTTCCATTTCCATTTTGTTGTTTGCACCAACAAAGAGAATTTCAATTGATGAATCAATCTCTTTTAAAGCATTGGCAATTGAAATAGCCGGAAAGATATGACCACCCGTTCCACCACCTGATATGATTATCCGTATGTTTTTATTATTGTTCATTAACTTTAGTTTTACTGAAACTTGAACTTACGCTTAGTATAGCTCCTATTGATATACTCGTGAAAAAGATTGATGTACCACCCCAACTGATAAAAGGTAATGGTTGCCCGGTAACAGGCAGTACGCCAACACAAACCCCCATGTTTATTAGTGCCTGATAAACCAGACTTATTGCTAAACCTATTGCAAGTAAGGCTCCGAAGCTGGTTGAGCTTTTTTTGACAATTATACCGGCTCTATAAAAGAGTATAAGATATAATAGTAAGACTACAATTGCACCAACAAATCCGTATTCTTCAACAATAATTGCATAAATAAAATCAGAATAGGGGTGAGGTAAATAGTATCTTTGTTCGCTGTGTCCTGGTCCTTTTCCGAAAATCCCTCCTGTAGCAACAGCTGTTTTTGATAAACTGGATTGAAAACTTTCCGGCGTTTCTTCATCAGACCAAAATCGTTCCAATCTTGCTCTCCAAGTTGTATCTCTTATTTTGTCGGTAAACTGGGCGGCAACAAACATAAAAACTGCGAGTACTACAACTGCAATAATATTTACTAATGCCAATTGGAAAATGTTTACACGACCAATAAACATTAAAGTTGCTGCAGAGATAAACAGCAATGCGGCTGTAGAAAGGTTTGATGGCAGTATTAAGCCGCAAATAATAAGAATCCAGAATGTAAGATGTACAGCAACCTTTTTATAATCTTTTATATTGTCTTGATTTCTGGACAGTACACGTGCAATATACATTATTAGTGCAAGTTTGGCAAGGTCTGATGTCTGAAAGAATACAAGGGTTCTGTTTGCATCATTTACATCCTTGCCAAAGAGTAAGGTTACTACGAGTAAGATGGCAGAGAGGAATATTAACAGAACCGACAAACGGGAAAAGTAACTGTATTTTATCCGGCTTGTAACAAAAATTACAAATAAGCCTAGGAATAAAAAGATAGTATGACGGCGAAGATAATAACCGGTATTTCCACCATTGAACTTATATGCCATTGAACCGACAGAGGTAAATACCACAAGAATGGAGATAAGTGTAAATATCATTACAATAATCCATATTGTGCGATCGCCTCTGAGATATTTCAATACTTTATTCATATATAGTAATTTACCGGTGTTTATTGATTAGTTTTTGTCAGATGTCCTTATTGCAGTTTATCTATAATTCCCTTACATAGTGTTTGAATTGTCTGCCTCTGTCTTCGTAGTTCTGAAACAAATCGAAACTTGCACAAGCAGGTGAGAGCAATACATTGTCATTTTTTTCGGCAAGGAAATAAGCAGCTTTTATGGCTTCAGACATCGAACTCGTATCAACAATAGTATCAACAATACTGTCAAATGCCTTGTGTATTTTCTCATTATCCTTACCTAGGCAAACAATCGCCTTTACCTTCTGCTTAACAAGTTGTTCAAGTATCGAATAGTCATTTCCTTTGTCAATACCGCCTACTATCCATACTGTTTTTGTGTGCATACTTTCTAAAGCATACCATGTTGAATTGATGTTTGTGGCTTTTGAGTCGTTGATAAACTGAATGCCGTGAACCTTGAGGTAATATTCAAGCCTGTGTTCAACACCTTTGAAATCGCTTAAGCTTTCGCGAATACTGTCCTTTCTGATTCTTAGGATATTACATGCAACACCTGCTGCCATCGAATTGTAGGTGTTGTGCTTTCCCTGTAAAGCTAATTCTTGAATTGTCATAGTAAATAGGTCTTTATTATAGTTTATTTTTAAGTTCTCATTTTCGATAAATGCACCTTCATCAAATTTCTCGTTTAATGAAACCGGAAGCTTGCATGCTTTTATTATTCGTTTCGTTAGTTCTTGTTTAGTAATTTCATCATCAGCACAATAGATAAAGAAATCTTTACTGGTCTGATTTCTTATTATTCTGAATTTTGAGTCGATATATTTACTGAAATCATAATCGTAGCGGTCGAGATGATCGGGTGTGATATTCATTAATATTGCAATTTCAGCTTTGAAATCATACATCCCGTCGAGCTGAAAACTACTTAACTCAATGACATAATAATCGAAGTTGTTTAAAGCTACTTGCTTGGCAAAGCTTGTTCCCACGTTACCGGCGAGTCCGACATTTAAACCTGCTTCTTTCATAATGTGGTAGGTCAGCATTGTGGTTGTTGTTTTTCCGTTGCTGCCTGTTATACAAATTTTTGTTGCTTTGGTGAATCTTCCTGCAAATTCAATTTCCGATATCACAGGTATATTTAGTGATAGAGCATCCAGAATAATTTTAGCATTGTTTGGGATACCCGGGCTTTTAATAATTATTTCTGCATTCAAGATAAGATCAGTACTGTGTTTTTCTTGTTCAAATTCAATTTTGTATTTATTCAGCTCTTTTTTGTATTTATCTTTTATCTTGCCAAAATCAGAAACAAAGACATCAAAGCCCTTGAGCTTAGCCAGGATTGCTGCACCTATTCCGCTTTCGCCGGCTCCTAATATGACAATTCGTTGTTTCATGCTTGTTATCTGATTTTTAGTGTTACAATGGTTAATACAGCCAATACAATTGCAATTATCCAGAACCGTGTTACAATCTTTGCTTCGGGATAACCTTTTCTTTGATAGTGATGATGTAGAGGTGCCATTAGGAAGATACGGCGACCTTCGCCAAATCGTTTTTTAGTGAGTTTGAAATATCCAACTTGCAACATCACCGAAACATTTTCCATAAGGAATATTCCGCAAAGGATAGGGATAAGAAGTTCTTTGTGAATAATGATTGCAAAGACTGCAATTATTCCACCAATTGCCAAACTTCCTGTGTCGCCCATAAATACTTGTGCCGGATAAGAGTTGTACCATAAGAAACCAACGGTTGCACCAATAAATGCAGAGATAAATACAACTAACTCGCCGGTATTGGGGATGTACATTATGTTAAGATAATCGGCAAATATTAAGTTACCCGACACATAGGCTAAAATACCTAGAGTGGTACCAACTATTGCCGAGGTTCCTGTGGCGAGTCCGTCCAGACCGTCTGTAAGGTTTGCTCCATTTGAGACTGCTGTAATTATGAAAATTACAATCAAAACAAATATAACCCATGCCCATGATTGGCTGTTTTCGCCTAAGAAGGAAACGAGATATTCGTAATCAAATTCATTATTCTTGAAAAAAGGAATTGTTGTTTTTGTTGATTTGATGTCATTTGTGTTTAATCCCGGACTTAAACTTTCAATATTCTTGCTTGCTTCAATTTGAGTTGGTACTGTTGGGTTAATTCTTATTACAGCATCAGGACTTAGAAACAAGGTAAGGCCAACAACTATACCTAAGCCAACCTGCCCGATAAGTTTGGTGCGTCCACGTAGGCCCGCCTTATTTTTCTTGAAAACTTTAATATAATCATCAATAAAGCCAATCGTTCCTAGCCAAACTGTTGTTATTATCATTAAAATGATGTATGTGTTATCAAGTTTGGCAAAGAGTAATACAGGAATAAGAATTGAGCTTAGAATTATAATGCCCCCCATGGTTGGGGTACCTTTCTTCTGCATTTGTCCTTCTAAATCAAGGTCGCGTATTGTTTCTCCAATTTGTTTTTTCTGCAAATACCTGATTACTCTTTTTCCGATAAGGAGAGAAACAAAAAGCGATGTTATAATTGCCATTGATGAGCGAAAGGAAATGTATTGGAACATTCCGGCACCCGGGAAATTTAGTTTTTCTAAGTAATCAAACAGATAGTATAACATTCTTCTCTTAGTTTAAATTAATAATTTGCAGAAATTGATTCTTAAGCTCTTCTCTGTCGTCAAAATGACTGCGTATTCCATTTATTTCCTGATAAGTTTCATGACCTTTACCGGCTATTAGAATTATATCGCCTCTTTGTGCAAGCATACATGCAGTGCGAATTGCCTCTCTTCGGTTTACAATGGAAAGAAGCTTACGTTTATTCTCGGCAGAGATACCTTCTGCCATTTCAGCTATTATCTGATTTGGATCTTCGCTTCTCGGATTATCAGATGTAAGAATAATCTTATTGCTTAAAGCAGATGCAATCTGTGCCATTTCCGGGCGTTTTGATTTATCGCGGTCACCACCGGCACCAACAACAGTAATAACTTGCTCGTTTCCGGTTCTTAATTCATTTATTGTGTTTAATACATTTTTAAGAGCATCCGGTGTGTGTGCATAATCAACTATGGCTAATATTCCGTTTGATGATTTTATTGTTTCAAACCTTCCTTGAACGGGTTTAAGCTTGCTGATTACTGTTAATATCTCATTTTTATCTATGTTTAGTTCGCGTGCAATAGCATAAACAGCAAGTATATTCGAAGCATTGAATTTTCCAATAAAGCTCGTCCAAACCTCATCACCATCTATGTTTAGAAGCATACTGTCAAAATGAGTTTCAATAACTCTGCATTTGTAATCGGCAATAGATTTAAGTGCATAGTATTTTTTTTGTGCCAATGTATTTTGCAACATTACCTTTCCGTTTTTGTCGTCTTTATTTGAAAGGGCAAAGGCACTTGCCGGCAGATTATCGAAAAAGTGTTTTTTTACATTAAGATATTCTTTAAATGTTTTATGATAGTCTAAATGGTCGTGAGTAATATTGCTGAATAAGCCACCTTTAAACTCAATTCCTGCAATGCGTTGTTGGTCAATAGCATGAGAACTGACTTCCATGAAGCAATATTCGCAGCCCTCTTCAATCATTAAGTTAAACAAGTTATTTATTGTTACTGCATCGGGTGTTGTATGTGAAGCTGCAATTTTTTTGTTGCCAATAAAATTTGCAATTGTTGATAGCAATCCGGCTTTATAACCAAGTCCGGTAAAAAGCGAATGTAAAAGAGTTGCTGTTGTTGTTTTACCATTTGTGCCTGTAATACCTATTACCTTAATCTTTTGCGAAGGATTGTTGAAATATTCAGAGGCCGTAAGACCCAGAGCTAAGCCTGAATCTTTAACCTTAACATAAGTTACCTTACTGTTTATGTTATCCGGTAATTTTTCGCAAATAATTGCAATAGCTCCTTTGTTTGTTGCTTGATTTATATAATTGTGTCCATCGGAAAGAGTACCATTAACCGCAACAAATAAATCTCCTTTCTGAACTTTACGCGAATCAAATTCAATTTTTGAAATTTCAATACTTATATCACCTGTAATTGATACAGGACTAATACTCTTTAATATGTCGTTTAATCTTTTCAAACTTATTACTTTTCTTATTATCTATTATCTTAGTTCAATCTTAACTTTATCACCTTTCCGAAAAGCTGTTCCCGGTTTCGGCCATTGTTGCCTTACTGTGCCATATCCAACAACCTTAACTTTAAGACCCTTGTTTTCAAGTATGTAAATGGCATCTTTTAGCCCCATTCCTATTACATTTGGAATAGTCCTATTGTCGGAAATAATACGGTTGCGGTATTCAATTATCGAGTCGTGATTATATGTAAGCACCCAGTCAGATGTTATACCCGTATCACTAAAAGGGATGTCAAATTCCTGAACTACTTCATCAATTTCGGGTAAATAGCCATTCTCGGAGTATGGTGTCTTAATTAAAGATTCTGTGTCGTTTTCTTCTTCATCTTCGATTATGGCAAAGCTCTGTGCATAAACCTTATCTGATATTTCGCGAAAAACAGGTCCGGCAATCACATTACCGTAATAACCTCCCAATTTAGGAGAGCTAATAACAACAATGCATGAATATTTAGGATTATCGGCAGGGAAATATCCAACAAAGGAAGCTTGATACTTCTTTGTATTTCCATATCCCTTAGTTCCAATTGCAATTTGTGCTGTTCCTGTTTTCCCTGCAATCTTGTAGTGTTTTGTTACCAGATTGTGTCCTGTTCCTCTGATGCCGGCATATTGTCTTTTCCCATTCTCATCTGTGTAATAGCCATTGTCAACAACCGATTCTAGAAGTTCTTGTGCTTTTCTTATTGTCGAACGTGAGCAAATAGAGCTGTTGATAGTTTGTGTTCTGAATTGCTTTACAATATGTTGTCCTCTTTTCAGATATCTCCCAAAACGTGGTTTAACCATTTTTCCGTTGTTAGCTACTGCATTATAAAATGCTAGTATTTGCAAAGGGGTAAATTTTACTTCGTAACCGTAGCTCATTTGTGCCAAAGAGCCTTTCCACCAAAGACTATCGCTTGGGTATTTTATTATTGGGGCAGGTTCACCAGGTATAGATATTCCTAACTTTTTATGAAGGCCCATGTTGTAAAGTCTGTCAACAAATTCATTTTGACGGTCTTCGTAGTGTTGTAGGATTATCTTAGCTACACCAACATTTGAGGAAACTTTAAAAGCTTCTTTAACTGAGAGTTTACCATAACCGCCTTTATGGGTATCACTTATAGTAAGACTCATGTACTTAAACTTTCCGTTTCCCGAGTCAATGCTGTCATCAAGATTTATGTATCCGTCTTCGATACCTGCCATTAAAGACATTAGCTTCATTGTTGAGCCCGGTTCAGTTCTCTCACCAATAGCATAATTGTAATACTCAAGATATTTTCCAAGTGTGTCGGTAAGGTTTGAGATTGCTAATACTTCGCCTGTTTCTACATCCATCAATACAGCAGAGCCATGATTGGCTTTTGTTTTTACCAATTGTTTTTTCAAGGCATTGTGTACTATCTCCTGAAAGCTTATATCTATTGTTGAAACTAAATTGTATCCATCTTCAGGCTCAACTATATTACCATTGTTAACGGGCATCCAAACACCGCCCGGAAGCCTTTGCATTAAGGCTTCGCCGGGTTTACCGCTAAGGTAATCGTTATAAGCCATTTCCAAACCTGCGTTACCTCTGCCATTATGATCTAATTGTCCTATTGTTCTAAATGCCAGTTCTCCGTAGGGTTTAACACGCTTGTTGTGGGTGTTGGCAATTAGCCCGCTCTTATACTGGTTTTTATTTAAGATGGGCAGTTCTTTTAGTTTTCTTAGTTCGGCAAAATTGAATTTATGCTTAAAATAAAACTGCTTTTTGTGTTGGAATCTGGTTTTTAATTCTTGTCTTATCTGATAGCCCGATTTGCCGGGTACATATTTCGCTAATTCTCTGCATACAATATCAAGATTATGTGAAAGAGAATCTGATGGTCTGATAAAGTATTTTTTCCATTCATCAGTTCTTAAGTCAATAGTAATATGGTACCACGGAACAGAGGTGGAAAGAATATTCTCGTTTTTTGACAGTATGTTTCCACGTTTTGGAGAAGTGACAATTTTCTTGGTTGAGTTTGTATTTACTTCTTCCCATTTCTTACGCTGGACTACCATAAGGTTAAAAACCTGAGCAATGATAGTCGCACTGAAAATTAGAACCAAGATGTAAATTATTACAACTCTAGTTACAAAAACCTTCTTTATTTTGCTCATGTCTTTAGTCATCCAGAATTAATTTTTTTGGTTGAACAGTTAAAGGCTTAAGACCAAGATTATTCTTTTTTACCAGGTAATATACATTTGCTTGATTCTTCCAGTTTATTAGTTCAGATGAAGTTGCTATAGCTTCCGATTGCAGGTTCTTTAGTTCTTTTTCTGATTTTGCAATATTTCTTATCAGGTTTTCTGCATGATAGCGATTGCCAATGAGTAGAATAGCTAAAAATGTCAGGAAGAAAATATAGTTTAGCTGTGATACAAAGAAGTCGCGATTAAAGATATTCCCGTTAAGGATATCAGTAATCAGATTTTTTGTGGAAATACCTGATTCTTCGTTGCCAAAATCAATCCGATAGCTATCGGATTTTACTTTCTTGTTTTCTTCCATTTGTTAAAGTCTTTCTGCTATTCTTAATTTTGCACTTCTTGCTCTGTTATTATTTTTTATTTCTTCCTCCGAAGGTGTTATTACTTTTCTGTTTACAGCCTTAAAGGGAGCATTAGGGTTACCATATATATCCGTTTCAACTATCCCTTTAAATGTACCAGCACGTATGAAATTTTTAACAAGCCTGTCTTCTAACGAATGGTAAGTAATGACAACCAGACGACCTCCTTTCTTAATTATACCGGGACTTTGCATTAGGAAATCTTTTAATGCTTCCATTTCGTTATTAACCTCAATACGTAATGCCTGAAATACTTTTGCCAGATATTTATTTTCGCTTTTGGCCGGGATACACTCATCAATGGCTCCGGTAAAAGCCTTAATCTCTTTAAATTCCTTATTGCTTCTTTTTTGTTCTATTACACGACTTAGCTTGGCTGCATTCTTTATTTCACCATAAGTCCTGAACATTTCCTGAAGTTTATTTACGGGGTAAGTGTTTAAAATTTCCGAAGCTGTTTTTGTTGCATTACGGTTCATTCTCATATCTAAATCGGCTGCAAATCGAAAAGAGAACCCTCTGTCAGCAACATCAAATTGATGCGAGCTTACTCCCAGGTCAGCAATTATCCCATCAACTTTTGGGAAACCAAAATACGTAAGAAAATTCTTTGTGTAACGAAAGTTGTGATTTGCAAAATGAAAGCGCTCATTGTTTATCAAGTTACTAAACACATCGCTATCCTGGTCGAAAGCAATCAGATGCCCTGTTGAAAGCAATTTAAAAATAGGAACGGAATGTCCACCACTACCATAGGTAATATCTGCATATATTCCATCAGGCTTAATAGCCAGACCATCAATACATTCATTTAGTAGAGCAGGGGTGTGATATTCACTCATTTTACAACAAACAACAGATTTATACTAATTAATTTCCCAGTTTCTTACTTAGATTTTCTGAAAATTCATTAGACTCATCATCAATGTTGTTATAAGCTTCTTTGTTCCAAATTTCGATATACTCATATTGTCCGGCAACAATCACATCTTTTTGGATGTTTGCCATCTCAAGAAATCGTTTTGGAATTAACATACGGCCATTTTCCGAAATAAGAACCTCAAAAACATTCTTATTAATCTTTCTTTTAATGTCCCTGTCTTCTTTGCTGAAAGGATTTGTGTTCTCGTTGATGCGTCGGCGTAATTTATCCCATTCTTGCTCGGGGTAAAAAATTAAGCACTTTTCATGAAAATCTTTTCTGGCAATAAACTTATCCCAACCGGCTTTTTTCATTTGCTTCTTAAATGACACAGGTAGTACAATGCGACCTTTTGCATCGACTTTTCCTGGGTAGTCACCGGTAAATGATATTAAGTTTTCCATTGCCTAAAATTCTGTTGTAAAATTAACAAGAAAATTTAAAATATGACACATTTTGCAACTTTTTGACACAAATAGTAATTTTAAAATCCGCTGTAAAGTTAATAACATTTTTAAAAATGTTAATAATATGTTGATATAAATCGTAAGTAATTTATAAAACACTGATAAACAAATAAAATAGAGATTGGTGTTATTGTGTTTATTTGTTGATAACTTGTGTGTGTCAAATTCTTTCTATCAGCTTGTTGTTTTATCTAAAACTCATGGTATTTACTTGATTTGGCGAGAGTGTCATGAAAGGACATAACTTTCTGAATAATCTAAATATTG
>JANTGP010000036.1 GCA_024762835.1 Bacteroidota bacterium | reverse complement strand
ATTTCATTACCAAAACACTTTATTGATTCAAAGAAATTCTACTATAATAATTGGTTAAATTATTTTTCCTTAAACAATAGTATTTTCTTAAACTATATTAACTCAAATATATGCATTAACATAGATAATGGTAAAATTCTAAATTTTGATTTAAGTAGTATTCCTGAATTTGAGGGTAATTTTAAACAATTTGCAATAAGTAAAACAAAACATGATGATATAGCAATAGTAAGGAAATATGATGATAAATATTTTTTAATTATTGTTGATGGAAAAACAGGTCATCTAATAAAAAGCATAGGATTACCTGATTTTATTAATGCATCTTGGATATTAACAGATAGTCAAATAATATGTTTTGAAACACCAATGATTAGAAGTAATCGTATAATAATATTTAATTACACAATGTAAACAATAATTATCTTTGGTGATTTAGCTTCTCCAAAGTTCGGACAAATTTATAGTAAGAAATTTGAAAATCTGTACCCTTATTAAAGCAAAAAGAATATTTACAAAAGAAGAAAAGATTCGTTACTACTTAGCAGGTATACTAAGGCTAAATTATAAACAAATACCACAGATTCACAAATTGAAGAGAACTAATCATCACTGAGAATCTGTGGCATGTATAGTCTGTGTTGCTGAGTAGTAACAGATTTTTTCTTTTTATCTGTCACTCTATTCAATCACAATCATTTTATTAAATACCCAAGATTTATCTTTAATTGATAAGAAATAAATTCCTGATGTTTGATTTTGAAGCTCTAAAGAATATTTAGAGTTGTTTTCAAGCAAAACATCCTTTGAAACAAATACTTCCTGGCCTAATGAATTAAGAACTGATATATTTAGCTTTTGCGTAGGTATGTTCTGTAAGTCAATAATAAAATTGCCATTTGATGGATTAGGAAATACGGAAATAAGGCTTTCCCCGCTAATGTCTTCAATATCAAGTATTGTAACTGTCATTGTGATTGTATCACTACCACAATCGTTGCCAACAACAAGCATTACACTATATGAGTCGTCGGCGCTATAAGTATGTTCAGGGTTTTCGTCAGTTGATGTTTCACCGTCTCCAAAGTCCCAGAAATAGTTTCCTGCAATTTCATTTTGTGATTCGTTGGTAAAACTAACCAAATAATTGTCGATAGTAAAAGAGAAATCGGCAACTGCAAGAGGATCAACACTAACATTTACCATATCGGATGCACTACAATCATTATCATCAGTAACTGTTACAACGTAGTATGCTGCAGCATCAACAGTTATAACCTGAGTTGTACTTCCATCATTCCATTCGTATGCAGCAAAAACACCTGCATCAAGATTTGCAGTGCTGCCCTCGCAAATAGAAAAGTCTGCACCTAGATCAACAACAGTTTCAGGATAAAACGATACTGAAATAGAATCTGAAGCAACACAACCGTTTGCCGAAACAGTAACCGAATAGTTGCCAGCCGTTGAAACACTGATGTTATCATTATAGCTACCTGTATTCCAAATAAATGAATTACCTGCACCTGCCACACTTAAGTCAAATGGAACATTGATACAATGAATTGTATCACCTTGTATATCAACTATGGGTAATGGATACAAATCTACTGTCAGGGAATCTGTATTTTCACATGCATTGGCATTAGCAACCGTTACATAATATGTTCCCGAGTTAGTAATTGTTATTGAAGAATCAGTTGCACCTGTATTCCATGAATACGATGTAAAACCGGAAGCAACAGCAGCAACTACCATATCACCTTCACAACCTATATAATCTGCACCCAAGTCGATATCCGGAACACTCATTACAGTAAATTCAATTGAATCCATAGCCGAACATCCTGTACTATCTGTATAGGTGTAGTAAACTTGATAATTTCCGCTTGTATTAAAGTATGCCGAGTTATTATTAATAATAGCTACATCATTTGACGAGAAAGTTCCACCGGTAGGTAAAGCGTTTAATAAAACAGCATCATTGCTTTCGCATAAAGATGAATTAATTCCTGATAAGTCAATTGCAGGTACTTGCGAATTGGTAATTGAAAACAATAATGTGTCATTTGCATTTTCATTATCATTGGGATGAAAAACAGACACAGCCAATTGGTATGTTCCAAGTGTAGAGAAATCAAATGTTTGTGTTGATGTATACACATATGATGAGCTGGAGGTTAGCAGCTGAACTACTGTTTCGCTGAAATATGTAGCTCCACCGTCGATTGAATATGATACAGTAAAAGAATCGACATCAACTGTACCTATATTTAAAACCTGAAATGAAAATGATTCAGCATTTGTAAGAGTTCCACAACCGGATACCGGTGATAATATATTACCAACTGCTAAATCAGAACCAATAACTGCAGTTAATGATTCAAGCCCCGACATTCCGTTTGTTGTATAGTTTCCCTGGCTTGGAAATGTTGACGAATAAGTAGCAACAGCATTAAATTCTGCACCATCACTGGCTCGCCATATTTTCCATGAGAACTCTTCGTTAGAAGAAAAACCATCTTTATCTACTGTAGAAGCATCATCGCCCCAAAGTGTGATAGCAACAGTGCTACCTGTATATTCGTTATATCCTGCACATGCAAGTGTTCCAAGTGAGTCGTAGAAAGCACCAACATAATCACCAATGCTAATATTTACGCCATTAATGGTAATTGGTACTGTACTTTGCATAAGCACAGTATGATTTACTCCTGTATTAGTGTAAAACCAATTTGGCTGTGAATAGGAAAACAGAGAGACTAAGATTAGAAATAGAAGACTGCTTAATTTTAATAATTTTTTTTTCATAGTTTTTTTGTGAATTAAAAAAAGCAGGAGTGTTTGCTAAAAAACACTCCCACCTATTATTAGTTATTTTTGTATACTTAAGCTTTTTGTTTCAATATAATTGTTTGTTACAAGACGATAAAAATATGTGCCATTTGAGTAGTTCGCAGAATTAAATTGAACACTATGTGTTCCTGCTGATAATTCCTGAGAAAAAATAGTTTCAAGTTTTTCTCCCAATAAATTATAAATCTCAATCTTTACATTGCTATCGCCTGACAAAATAAATGAAATATTTGTATTAGCGCTAAATGGATTTGGATAATTTTGTAATAATTGAGTTTGCTCAATTATATTTATTGATTTAGCAATACTTATATTATTATCTGAATAATTTCCATCTCCTTGTTCCCATTCGGTAACAGTTAATTCGTTGATTGAATTTGTTGTATGATTCCATACTTTAAATGTAATGGTTTCATCTTTTAACAAACCGTCAACAACTGAACTAATATCATCATTTCCCCAAGCAGTTAAAACAAAGTTTCCATTTGTATATACTCCGCTACCAACCATCTTGTTTTCTTTGTTAAATGCGGCTATTTCATCACCATTTGTTAATTTATTTGAAATACATGATGATGGGAATCCAATAGTCATATTATGCCCTGTGTTAATTTTGGTATTGAAAAAAGCAGGCTTACGGACTACTTGGTTTTTCATAGTTTGACCTGTATTAGCAGGGAATGAGAAAGTAGCTGCAGCACCTAATTTCATTTGATATCCTTCACCCGGAATCATATTACCTATACCATTCACTCCATAAAGTGGCCAATAAACATCTCCAGAACCATTCTTCATTATATCAATATTAGTTGCAATAGTTGCCATCATAATTTCAATATCAGCAGGTGATTGACGTAAATATCCAAGAATTGACCAACCGGCGTCAATATTTAGAACGGTAGTTTCAGGGACAACTGACAAACCTGTAAAATCAGTAGAAATAGCAATATTTGTTTTTATCTGATAACCTTCGCCAATGGTAACATTTCCAATAGCATTCACCCCATATAATGGCCAGAATACATGTCCGTTCCCATCTTTAATTATAGAAACATCTGAAATAACAGGGCTGAAAATACTATCAAGACTAGGCTCAAAAACATCAATATAAGTAGAGAATATGCTCCAGCCTAATGGGCTTGCAACTGTTTGTGTTTCTGAGCTTGTTGCAATTAGTGAAGCTAAACCACTCATTCCATTTGTAACATAAAAATCTTCATTAGGAAAATCAAGAATATTATATGTTGCAACTGCGCTATATTCAGTATCATCTGTTGCATCCCATATTCTCCAGCTAAACACTTCATTTGCTTGGAAACCATCATCCATTCCTGATTGAGCTCCCCATGCAGTTAAAGCACCTACACCTCCATCGTACATAATATATCCGCCACAAGCTTCAACGCCACTTTGGTCATAAAATACTCCAATATAGTCGCCAATTTCAATAGGATTACCATTTATTAATAAATCAATTGTATTTGGAATAAGTATAGTGTGATTACTACCGGTATTTGTATATGTCCAGCCAGGTCCATAAGCTAATATTGCTTCGATATAAAAACGGTCAAGGCCAGTATAATCAACTGCTCCTGTGCCATCAATAGCCGAGCCGTAATATGTGTCGGATCTGGTAAAAGGCTCAGCCTGTGTTGCCAGTGGATAATAAGCTGTAACAGTATTTTCAGTTTGGGCAATACCGATATAAAATTCCTCATTAGTGAAACTTACAGCTGTTGTTAAATCTAAATAAAGAATTGTTTCCAATTCGCCGGTGGTGATAGTATGGTTTGCAGATTGAGCAACAACATTTGTGTCAGAATCAAGAACAACAGCATAAATATCATTACCAACAGTATTTACATCGCCTGAAACCATGAAAGCTACTTGTATTACTTGTCCCGTACCATTCATATAATGTTTATTAAATAACAAACCTGTACCGTTACCATATCCAATACCACCATCATTTGCTGAGGTATCAGCATAGCTGTATACAGTATTATTAACATTCTGATATTGTGAGTAAGAATTATTTGTTATGTCTTCATCATTAGGTAAGGAAACAGTAATGTCATTTACCCCATTGGAACTTGGTGAATATGGTAAGAAAGTGACCAATACTTCCTCTCCTGCCAATATTGATGGAATAACCTGAACATCAGTAAAGGTATTGGCACCTGTAATATCTAGCGTTACATTAACATTTGTTTGAGTATCTGTTCCATAGTTATAAATTAAAGCAGAAACCGTATGAGGGCTACCTTGATTTTTAGGTAATTGTCCTATAGTATAAACCATGTCAACTCCTAATTCATTAGCCGGACAACCTCCTCCAACATTAAATATGTATTCTGCATCACTAGTGAAGTTAGTATTTCCACCTACATAAACATTATTATATGATACTTCATAATAACCTGGTTGGTAGATTCCATCACCATAGGCATCGAGAATTAAGAATGTGTAACATTCTGTTGATAAAACACATACGTCAGTAATATATGTAGTGCCTGTATCTGCATAATTACCACCAACATATACAAGATCATTGGCAGAGTTAAAAAGTCCCCACGAAGTTTCTTCTGGATATGCATCTGTCTGTATTTCAACAGTTATTGTTGCATCACCATTCATAACAGAGAAGTCGGCAGTATCATTAGCAGTATTTTGGTCACCTGCCAAAGTAACATAAGTAAGTATATCGTATGCTTGAACAGCACTCATATCAACAGTTCCCGTAAATGTGTAGTTTTGTGTTGAACCTGCCGGAATTGTTGTTGTAACAGTTTCTGTTTGTGGAGTACCACCATTAATTGAGTATGAAACGGTAAAACCCGTTGCACTTTGTGAACCAAAATTCTCAATACTAACTGTAACAACCTCATTTGTTGTAAGAGAGCAAGAGCTTGCATTACTAGGAGAAATTAAGTCTACAATTCCAATATCATCTGATAATGCAGTACCTAAGTTTGCTCTAATCATAAAACGCCCGTAAGTGTTTGCTTCGCTTACAGTTCCACCGGTCAATCCAGCAATGTAATATGCACCGTTTCTAACATATGATTCAGCTTGAGTGCCAAGTGGGTAATAACCTGTTGTAGCATTTGCTGTTTGTGCAATACCTGTATAAAAATCTTCGTTATTGAAACCGGCAACTGTTGGTATAGGGAAATTAACCCATGTATTAAGATCTGCTAAGCTTACAATATGGTTGGCAGATTGTGCAACAATTGTCCCTGTTGAATTTAGTACAACTGCATAAACAGTGTTACCAACTGCAGAAGAATCTGCAATAAATATATCAACATCGTCAACAGTACAAGCAGAATTTGTTGTATACTTAGTTAGTATTAAACCTTCACCTGTGTTGTATCCCAATGAACTTGCATTGTCAGAGGTGTCAGCATAGGCGAAAGATGCATCGCAATATTGGTAATATGATGCACTATTATTAGCATTGTTATTGTCGCTTGCAACAGAAACGGTAACATTATTTGCTCCTATTGTTGTGGGGGTAAAAGCGTCGAAAGTAACTTCAACAATGTCACCTACCAATAAATTGGTAAGACTTTGAACATTTGTAAAAGTATTTGCACCGGTAATGTTTAAAGTAACATCAAGGTTTGCGATGTCACCTGCCCCAACATTCTCTACAATTGCAGTAACTTGATTAGACTGCCCAACAGGTAATTCACCAAGAGTAAAAACATATTGTGTGGCGGCATCATTAACAAATGCGTCTTCAATACTTACATCGTCAACCATCCATGCATAATCCCACTCTCCAAAATAAAGAAATTGAATTTTTACATTAGATTGGTTTCCGGCGATTGAGCTGATGTCAACTTCCTTAAATCCTTCAACAGCATCATTAGTTCCTAAATTGCCATTTACTTCAATATCTACCCATGCAGATGTACCAACCTTTACACTAACAAAAGTTTGAGAATTATATTTACGATAAGATTGATAGAATTTTACTTTTACTAATGAGTGACCTGTTAAATCAATTGAATTGGTAGTACGAATAAAAGCATCCTGATCGCCAAGTGCGTTTGTCGCGGTTCCGATAGCATCAGAATCATAGAGTGCAAAACCATTTGCTGCTGTTGGTGATGAAATTATACCCATTCCGCTAGAGTAAAATCCAGTTGGTCCGGTAGTTGAAATTACCCAATTTTGGTTATTCCCTGCATTGTTTCCAATTGTCCAGTTTGCAGGATTTGAAAAATCATCTGTCCAAATAACTGCGGTTGTTTCTCTAAGTTGTACAGCTTTCTTTGCTTTATTTGGAATTTTACTAAGCGGGTTAACGATTTTCAATCCACTTTTTGCAATAGCGGTCTTTGACTTGTTACTAACAGAATGAACATTAGCTTTTTTAATTAGTTTTTGACTTAAGTCATTGTCAACTCGTTTTGATACTTTTTTGCTATTTGCTGATCTGGCAGTAGTTTTGCTATTATCAAATTTCTTTGATAATGTATTCTGTGCAGATAAACTAATAGACATTAGTATTACAAAACTTAGGAATAGAATTCTTTTCATAATTTTTAAATTTTTAATTTATAAATTTGAGATTATATATTTATTGTTTCTAACAATTTCATCAATGATAGTTAATCAACAAAGGTAAATAAACTATTTGTCTTATAAAAGATATTTCTAAATAGTTTGATTTTTTTTATTTAACCTTCATTATGTTCTAATTCTAACTTCTCTTTATGGTATAAATCAATTGCAACAATCATTGCTATAAATCCCCAAAAAGTGGCTGATGCTTTGTCAGTATCGAGGAAGTTATTCAAAAATCCATGAAGAAAATATGTAATTAGACCCAGTAAAATACCTAAGGCAAGTGTCCTGAGTTCTTTGTCTTTTGTTCGCCTAACTACACGTAAGCCGGTATAAATTGAGGTAACTAGAATGAGTAAAAAGCTAAGTGTCCCGAATATTCCCGATTCGGCAAGTGGCCCAATATACTCGCTGTGTGCATTTCCCATGTTTCCTGCATTGGTGCTTATAATGGTTTTTTCGTACGAAAACTGAAAACTTGCGTATTGAAAACTATAGGTGCCCGGTCCCCATCCGAAAATGGGTTTCTCACGAAACATCCTAAAAGCTGAATTCCATCTGTTAAGCCTTTCGAGGTTCGAGGCATCGGTTTGTATATTTGACATTGACTCGAAATGCTTCTCGATATTTTGTGATGAGTCTTGTTTGTTTTTACTAAGCTGAATAATTATTGTCGACCAAAAGCTAAGTATGATAAACCCGAGGACTAAAGCACTCATTATTAATGTTCGAAGCTTAATCTTAAGCTTGATTATCAGCCAAATCCCAAGCACTGCCATCAGGCTTAACCATGCGGCTCTACTGTATGATAAAACAATTGAGAATATGAAAATAAGAGTCATTATTCGGATGAATAACTTTTGTGTTTGACTATAATTCGACTTGAAAGATAAACCTAATAATACAGGAATAAACATAGCAATCATTGCTCCGTATGATGTATGGTCGTTAAAGAAAGGACTCATCACCCAGTGAGCTGCTTTTTGGTCGAACAAGCCAATGGAAACATGACGGTAAAATGTGTATCCCATAACAAAAACAAAGGGGATGCTGTAAAGCAGGATGTAGCTCTTAATATATCTCTTTTGTTTGAATAATTGAGTTGCTATAAAATAAAATGCAGCCAGAAACCACATACGTGCTAAAAGAAATTTCAGCGAAACTACCGGCATTGTACTTGTTATTGACGTAATAAGTATCCATGCCAGACTAAAAAATATTGCAAGTGTTACGGGATGCTTTAATACCTGCTTGTCGAAATTATTTTTTATTAGAAGCTTAAATATAAAAATAATCAAGATGCCAAAAAGCAATGGTTCGGTAGGTATGTAAAAATCAATAGGAAGACCAGGTACCAACTCGCGTAAAGGTACCGACAGCGGAACCATGAATACTATAAATAAGAGCAATTTGTCTAATGCAAAAAACGAGAGTATAAATACCAGAACAGCAAAGGGAATTAATGCAAAATAATATACTTCGTAATACATAAATACAGCATTTATGATAACGAAGAGTATAGTGTATTTATAGAACTTTATTAAATTCTCTTTGTTCACCTTTTATTTTTTATAAACATCAATAATTCGTTTAGAATTTTCAATAAAGATTAATAGTAAAAAGGCAAATATAAAGCTTCCAAATGTCGAAAGCAGAACTATTAGCCATCTTACAGGTTTTGACTTTTTCTCGGCTTTTACTGCTTTGTCAACAATAAACTTATGGGGTAATGCCTGCTCGTAATCAACTTTTGCTTCGGTGTATTTTTCTTTAAGATTACTCAACTGTTCGGTGTCGTAAATAAGTTTATTTCTTAATGATGTATAGGCTGTTCCGTATTTTGACAAGGTGTCGAGTTTTGCTTCTAACTCTCTAATGTTTTTCTTATTGCCTTTTACAATTGCCTGTGCATACGCATCGTTAAATACTTCTGCTTGCGATTCGTAATTGTTAATCCCTTTTAATTGAATTAAATGTAATGAATCTTTTGTTAGTTGCATTTCGCTGAGCAGATTGTTGTATTCTTTTTCAACAAGTTTTAAGGCAAGTAAAGCACGCTCTTTTTTCATACGGTTCATTGCCGTATCAATTAAGTTTGCAATATTATTTGCAATATCAGCTGCAAGCTGAGGGTCTGTGTCCAATACTTCAATTTCAATTGACATATATTCGGTACGGCGAAAAGATATATTCTCAGAAAACTTTTTTTGTAATTTTGTTAAAGGATATGCACCCAAAGAATCAATGTCGTAATGTTGCATTAAGTCAAACTTTTTCAATATTACATCACGAATTTCATCGGAGTAAAGAATTTGCAACATTTGCTCAACTTCATCTTCTGCACCAAACTTAAGAATATCTTTTCTTCCTCCATTTTGCGAAAGCAAATCATTTGATATCGAACTTGATGATGCCGGGAATAAGATCACTTTTGATTTAAACCTTGGCTGTATGGTTAGTGCTACAATTATTGAGACTACTGCACCAATAAATGTGATGATAACAAAGGGCTTGAAATGTTTTATAAAGAATTCAATTAAGTCTGTTGACTTAAATGTGAAGGCAGTTTCTTTATTCTCGTTCATTTTACTTTCTATTTAAAATTAGAAAAAGGTATTTAAAATATTTACACCGCTTTAATAATGAAATAAGATTTCTTACCTTTTTGAATAAGTAGGTATTTTGAGTTTATAAGTTGCGTATTATCAATTATTGCATCGTAATTTGTTGCTTTTGTTTTGTTTATACTTAAGCCATTTCCGGTAACTAATCTTCTTAGTTCACCTTTGGATGTAAATACTTGGGTTTTTACAGCAAGCAAATCAGGCATTGAAATGCCGGCTTTTAACTCATCTATTTCTATTTCAAATTGTGGAACACCCTCAAATACTGATAAAAATGTTGCTTCGTCAAGTTTTGTAAGTGATTCTGATGTGCCTTTACCGAAAAGTATTTTTGAAGCCTCAACGGCCATCTCAAGTGCTTCTCTTGAATGAACCATTACTGTAACTTCTTCTGCAAGTTTCTTTTGTAATAATCGTAGATGTGGTGCTTCGATATGTTCAGCAATTAAACTGCTAATCTCATCTTTATTAAGCAAGGTAAATATTTTAATATATTTCTCAGCATCTGTATCAGATGAGTTAAGCCAAAATTGGTAAAACTTATATGGTGAAGTTTTTTTCGGGTCGAGCCAGATGTTCCCCGATTCGGTTTTCCCGAATTTTGTACCGTCAGCTTTTGTTATAAGAGGGCAGGTTATGGCAAATGCTTCACCTGATTCTTTTCTGCGGATAAGCTCAGTGCCTGTAACAATGTTCCCCCACTGGTCGGAACCACCCATTTGAATTTTACAATTCTTGTTTTTATACAAAACCAAAAAGTCTGTTCCCTGAACCAACTGGTAGGTAAATTCTGTAAACGACATTCCCTCTTTTGATTCCGAACTAAGTCGCTTTTTTACGGAATCTTTTGACATCATGTAGTTTACTGTAATATGCTTTCCTATTTCTCTGATGAAATCAAGAAAAGAAAACTCTTTCATCCAATCGTAGTTGTTTACCATTTCGGCAGCATTTGGCAAATCCGAATTAAAATCAATGAAACTTGCCAATTGATTTTTTAAGCAATTTTGATTGTGTTTTAGTGTTTTTTCATCAAGTAAATTTCTTTCTTCGGATTTACCTGAGGGGTCACCAATCATGCCGGTTGCTCCGCCAACCAAAACTATTGGTTTATGCCCTGCAACCTGAAAATGTTTAAGCATCATTATCGATACTAAATGACCAATATGCAATGAGTCGGCTGTTGGGTCAATCCCAACATAAGCAGTTGTCATTTCTTTATTAAGTTGCTCCTTGGTTCCGGGCATGATATTATGAATCATACCTCTCCAGTTTAGTTCTTCTACAAAGTTCATATCAAAAAAAATTTCCCAAAGATAATAATTGGTAATTGGTAATTGACAATTTGAAAGTAAATTCTGTGATAGAATTAAGATTTTTATTTATTCTTATAAAATTCCTATATTTGTAAATAGTTATATTTCTGAAAAATAACTGTCTTTAAAATTTATTAACCCGAATAAATCTTGATAAAATGAAAAATACTATACTGTTTCTTTCCTTATTATTATTGATTGGATATCAGAGCCTTGCTCAGGAAAAGAAACTTCAGGCAAGTTTATATTATGTAAATTTCTATTCGCCAAGCGATGGACCTTATGTTGAAACCTATCTTTCTGTAATTGGCAATTCAGCTGTATTTATTAAAAACGATAATGGTAAATTACAGGCTTCTATTGAAGTAACAATGATGTTCAGGAAAGACAATAAAGTAATGCAATTCAGGAAATTAAATTTATTATCTCCCGAAGTTGAAATGAGTTCGTTAAAACGTCCTAACTTTATTGATGTGCAAAGAGTTTTGCTGGATTCAGGGGAGTATGTTTTAGAACTTATCATACGAGATATGAACTCAGATAATGAACCATTTACAAGTAATGTTGAGCTTAATGTTGAATATAATGACAATGAACTTTCGATTTCCGGCTGTCAGTTTGTTGAGAGCTATACAAAAGCCAAAGAGCAAAATATTTTAACCAAAGGCGGATACGACCTTGTACCTTATGTCTCTAACTTTTTTCCGGATAATATAGATGATTTTATTTTCAATGTAGAGATTTATAATTCTGATAAAAGATTTGGTGAAGAGGCTTCCTACTTAATTAGATATTATATTGAATCGTATGATACCCAAAAGTCATTAAGCTCATTTGAGGGCTTTTCACGTGAAAAGTCGCAGGAAGTTTCAATGCTCTTTAGAAAAATTGATATTTCGAAATTGCCATCAGGTAATTATTACCTGGTTGTAGAAGTTAGAAACAAAACAAATGAATTGATAAAGCAGCGTAAATTTTTCTTTCAAAGAAGCAACCCCAACTATGGTTATAGCTTGAGTGATATTGCAGCAGTTGACACTAAAACTACATTTGTAAACCAATATAATGATATAGCTATTTTAAAAGATTTTATAAAATCGCTTATTCCAATTGCTGATGCATCTGAAGCAAGATTTATTGATAATTTGCTAAACCAGGATGATTCAGAATTAATGAAACAGTTTTTGTATAATTTTTGGCTTAATAGAAATGGCTCAGACCCTGCATCTGAATGGAAGCAATATATGGAGAAAGTAAGTTCTGTAAACAAATCATATGGTTCGCAAATTAAAGAAGGTTACGAAACAGACAGGGGTGTGGTTTATTTAAAATATGGTTTGCCAAATATTATACGCAAAAGCGAACATGAACCAAATATTTATCCTTTTGAGATATGGCAATATTATGAGTTAAACGGAAAGCAAAACAGAAAGTTCCTGTTTTATAATCCTGAGATTGCAGGTAATGATTATAAGTTGTTGCACTCAAATGTACAGGGTGAACCTTATTCAAAAAACTGGATTGACGTTTTAACACAAAGATCGAATCTGCCGGGGCATATTTCAGGTAGTAAATCAAATGATAATAGTATAAGAACAGATAATAATTACGGAAGTCATATTCTTGAAATATGGAATAACCCATAAAAAAATAAACTTGGCGAAGTCTGAAACTTTGTTTTAGATTTGCATCAGCTAAAATTTTTCAGATTAAAATTTATGTCTTCAATACTTTTTTATCTTTTTTATGCTTTTGCATGGCTTTTTACTCTTTTGCCATTGCGTTTTCAATATCTGTTGTCTGATTTTATTTTTTTCATCCTTTATTATTTATCGGGCTATAGAAAGAAAGTTGTTTACAATAATTTAAAAAACTCTTTTCCTGAAAAAGAAGAAAAAGAACTTATCAGTATTATGAGGAAGTTCTATAAACATCTTGCTGATTTATTTATTGAGAATATTGCCTTAATTCATATCTCCGAAAAGGAAATACTAAAAAGAGTAAAATACAAAAACCCCGAAGTGCTTGACGAGTTTTATGACAATAACAAAAGTGTTGCAATTGTAACTGGTCATTATGCAAACTGGGAATGGCTTGCCAGCATATCTCTTTTAACAAAACTAAAGGTGATTGCAATTGTAAAACCGCTGAGCAATAAGCGATTTAATAGTTTTATGAAGTCATTGAGGCAAAAGTTCGGGATGCATACAGTTGAGATGAATAAAATAGCAAGAGAAATATTGGCAGCAAAGAACAACAAAGAATATATTGCTACATTTTTTGCTACCGACCAATCGCCCATGAAAGCCGAAATAAAATACTGGACTGACTTTTTAAATCAAGAAACAGCTGTATATTTAGGCCTTGAGAAAATAGTAAAGAAACACAATCATGCGGTTGTCTTTTTCAAAATGAACAAGATAAAAAGAGGCTATTACGAAGTTGAGATAATTAAGCTTTTTGAAGGTGCAGGGCAAGTTTCGCAGCATGAAATAACAGATAATCATATTAAGGTTTTAGAGGAAACAATAAGGGAAAAACCTGAATATTGGCTTTGGTCTCATAAGAGATGGAAGCATAAACCTGAATAGTTTTTATAATTGATAAACTCAATATTAATGGATAAAGTAGCAGTTGTAATATTAAATTGGAATGGAGAAGAGTTTCTTCGCAAATTTCTACCCACAGTTATTTCCAATTCTAAAAACGAAGGGGTAAAAGTTTGGATAGCTGATAATGGCTCTACCGATAATTCCATTAAGTATATTGAGGCAGAGTATCCGGATTTGGGGCTTGTCAAACTTGACAAGAATTATGGATTTGCTGGAGGATATAATAAAGCTCTCAAACAAATTGATGCTGAATATTACATGATTCTTAACTCTGATGTTGAAGTTGTAAAGGATTGGCTGACACCATTAATTAAAGTTTTGGACAGTGATAAGGAAATTGCTGCTTGTATGCCAAAAATCAGAGCATATAATGAGAAAGAAAATTTTGAATACGCAGGGGCAGCCGGAGGCTTTATTGATAAATACGGTTTCCCTTTTTGCAGAGGACGTGTGCTTGATAGAATTGAACAAGACAGCGGACAATTCGATGATAAAACAGAAGTGTTTTGGGCTACCGGTGCTGCTTTTCTGATAAGGCAAAAATTATTTAATGAACAAAAGGGATTCGATGAGGACTTTTTTGCACATATGGAAGAAATAGATTTGTGTTGGAGGTTGAAAAATTCAGGTTATAAAATTGTTTGCGAACCGGCTTCGCTTGTTTATCATGTTGGTGGAGGAACTTTGCCAAATAACAGTTCATTCAAATTGTATCTGAATTTCAGAAACAGCCTGTATATGTTGTATAAAAATTTAAGCAAGAAAGAACTTAAGCCTGTAATGTTTAAACGAAGATTATTTGATGGCCTTGCTGCCATAAAATTTCTTGTTTCGTTGCAACCAGGTAATTTTATGGCTGTTGTAAAGGCTCACAAAGCTTATTATAAAAATATTGCTGTGTTAAAAACCAAACGGGAAGTCTTAGAGAAAAAGAGAAAAAAAGAAAATCATGATCAGATATATCACAAAAGTCTGGTTATTGATTTCTTTATTAAAGGAAAAAAACTATTTACCGATTTTAATTTTTAGCATTCTCATCTTTTTCTTCGTTAGTTTTCGACTTTTTATAAAATAGCAAAGCTCCAAACAAGATTCCATACAGAGTGCTGTTAACAGGGTCGGATGTAATTGCACAACTGCCCGAGCTACAGCCAATAAAATAGTAGTAAGAATAGCCGGCAATTGCACCTAAGATAATTCCAATAAGTAAGCGTAAGTTAAGATATAATTTTAATGTTTTCAGTAATTTTTCCATTGCAATAAATTTTTTTACAAAGATATACTAATTGTAATAAAGCTTTCGCATTATGTTTTTAGCACAAATTTATTTTCGATTTATTGTGTTTTGGCACATGTGGGTTTTACCGGATTGTGGCTTCTTTCAATTTTTATTTACGAAAATTGAGATTTTAACTCAATAATATTATTGTATCTTCGTATTCAATAGATAACAAAGTAAACATATGACAAAACAGATTAATATATATTGTGAGAATACAGGAATTAGAAAAGCATACCCTGTTGGTACAACTCTTAAAGAGATTGTTGATGATCAAATAAAAGAAAGCGGACAACTCATACTTGGTGCGATGGTAAATAATTCTCTTCGCGAGTTATGCTATGCTATTTACAAACCCAAAACAATCAGATTTATAGACTATTCACATCCTGATGGTAAACGGATGTATGAACGATCATTGTCAATGGTTTTGTTTAAAGCCGTACATGAACTTTTTCCTGACAATAAGTTAGCAATAAAACATTCTGTGTCAAAAGGTTTATATTGCGAAATAGAAGATCTTGAGTTAAGTGCTGAAACACATATGCAAATAGTTAACGACATTAGAAAGCGAATGGCAGAGATTATTGCAGCCGATATAACTTTTGTTAGAGATGAGATTGAAACATCAGATGCACTTAAGTTATTTGAAGAATGCGGTTTAGATGATAAATGCAAATTATTACAAACCCGAGTCCAACTCTATACTTCTGTTTATAAACTCGATGATGTAATAGATTATTTTTACGGATATTTGGTTTCGTCAACCGGCTATCTCTCAAAATTTGATTTGGTAAATTATTATGATGGTATGCTTCTGATGTTTCCAAAGATTAATGATATTGACGAGATTGAAGAAATAGTTTTGCAACCTAAGTTATTTGAAATTTACACGGAGTATAAAGATTGGGTTGAAATATTGGGTGTGCCTAATGTAGGGCGTTTAAACGAAGTAAACCTTTCGGGCGGAATTGGCGAGTTGATTAAAATTGCCGAAGCTTTGCAGGAAAAGAAACTTGCTCATATTGCCGACATTATCGGTCAAAAAGCTGATAAAGTAAAAGTAATTTTAGTGTCAGGTCCTTCATCGTCGGGTAAAACGACATTTGCCAAGCGTTTATCTATTCAGTTACGTGTTCTGGGAATCAAACCTATTCTTGTATCACTTGATAATTATTTTGTAAATCGTAGCGAAACACCCAAAGATGAGAATGGTGAATATGATTTTGAAAGTCCTCATGCTTTAGACATTAGGTTGTTTAATGATAATATGCTTGATTTAATGGCAGGTAAATCCATAAAATTACCTAAGTTTTCTTTTACAGATGGAAGTCGTTTCTTTGACGATACTGAGATACAGCTTGATTATGATAATGTTATTATTGTTGAGGGTATACATGCTTTAAACCCCGAGGTATCAGCTTTTATTCCTCACGAGAATAAATTTAAAGTTTATGTCTCGGCATTAACACAGTTAAGCCTTGATTCGCATAACCGTATTCCCACAACCGATAACCGGTTGATACGTCGTATGATTCGCGATTCTCTTTACAGAGGATATTCTGCTTACGACACTTTAAAGCGTTGGCAAAGTGTAAGAGCAGGAGAGGAAAAACATATTTTCCCTTTTCAGGAAGAAGCTGATGTTATGTTTAATACCGCCTTGTTATTTGAGCTCGGTGTTCTTAAAAACTGGGTAGAGCCCTTATTGCGTGATGTACAGAGCAATGTGCCCGAATATGCAGAGGCAAGACGATTACTAAAACTCTTGTCTTATTTCGTTCCAATTATCGACCTCGAAATTCCCCCAACTTCTATCCTGCGTGAGTTTTTGGATGGTAGTAGCTTTGATTATTCGTAGGGCGAGAGAATGCTTCAAACCATTCAACCCAATAGATAGAGCCTCACTTTAGGCGAGGCTCTGACTATGGTTACTTAATTATTAGTTTTTTTGTTTCTATTTTTCCTTTGGATATTACTTTTACAATGTAATATCCTGATGTAAGCTCTGAAATATCAATGGAAATAGAATTTTCATATACATTAAGAGTTTTTAACTTGTGTCCAAGAATATCATAAAAACTAACTTCTTTTAACCCAGCGTATACATTGTTGAATTCTAAATTTAACTTAGATTTTGCAGGGTTTGGATAAATTGTGAAATCTATTTCGTTAGTAATGTCGTTAATAGAATTTGGGTTTGGTTCCCACCGTACATAAAAACCATATGGTGGAATACCTTTAAATACATTTGAGTAATATTCATTATTTTCAACATAATAATTATCAATACTACCACAAAGGTAATAAGCATCATTTAATGATGTAGATTCTATCCCTACCCATGGTCCAGTAATATATCCAGTATTATCTATTATTCCAAGTGAATCGACAAAATTTGTTGTATTGTCGAAATCAATCGCCCCAAAGTGAATTTCAATTATTCCGTTTTCATATAACCATACCTGATAATTCATATAATGGTCAGTCGGATTACCACTAAAAGCATCATATTTTATAACAACATTTAGCCATTCTATTTTTAAAACAGATATGGAATCAATTACCATATAAGAATATCGCCACATAGTATTTCCGGGGTAATAGTCAGAAAGCCACCATCCGCCGCCCTCATAAAACAAAAAATTATAATCCCATGAACTTCCAAAATGACCATAGCCATCAAAATCATAGGTTAAATCAGTAAAATTTGTGTCAAAGAAAGGAAATTCAAAAGTTAATTGAAATTCATGATCAATAAAATGAAACATAATTTCATATTCAGATAAAGTATCATAAGTTGATATTCCGGTAGTAACATTATAGTATGATTGTGCATTTAAGTTATTTATGGCGAATAGTATTAGAATTATTAGAATTATTTTACGCATAATAAAATTGTTAATAAAATTGAATATATTATTGTTAACATATTATATCCCACCATGTAATAAGGTGGGATATAATTAAATAGTATTTAAAACACATTAAACTAAATAGTTTAATAGCAATTATTATCATCATGATGTCCATCATCCCAGAAGTCATCAAGATAGAAATGAAATCTTTCAAATTTAGGTGAACAATGATGTGAGCCTGTATTAAAAGCCCAATCAATCGTCCAAGTGTTATCACTTTCATTTGTAACTGTCCTCATTTCATCAGTTAATGTTCCTATCTGAGCAGGGAAAAAATCTAGGTAGTATTCTACTTCGTACCAATGATCAATAAATAGAGTAATTATTGGGGTGCTTTTTGGTTTAAAATTACCCCAAGAGTTTTTTTCTCTGTTATTATTATCTATACCTATTGATGAATAAATACCCGCCCAAGAGTCTCTCCATTTATAACATTCTAATCTGTGGTCGCTTGTGTAATATTTATGAGGTGCATCCCATTTTCCCTGTGAACAGCAATTGTCATCGCATGTTCCTTTTACATAATAATATGGTTCGCCATTGTCAGGTGTAATTAAACACTTACCAGTTTCAAAATCAAAAGTATATAGGGTGTCGTTTATTTTTATTTTATCATTTTCATCAAGTACAGATTCAAAATATCTATCAGGAACTCTATAAATACTATCATCAGAAATCTCAGGATGATTTTTACTATAATTATCCCAGTATGAATATCTCGACACAAAATTTAGCGAGCTTTCCCATGTTTCAATTCTTGTTCGTTTGTTATTCACAATGTCAGTCATAGTGTTTTCAAAATCAATACGTTTTGCAAATACTAAATATCCATTGTTATGTTTTGTAACACCTGTTGTAGAGATAGCAATATCTGTTGGTGTAATCATTTTTGTATTTGTTGTATCAAATTCGTGAGTCGAACTTCTGAGGTGCATAATATTATCCTCACAATTTAAATTAGTTTCAGTTTCATTACAACTTGAAATCATACTAATTGCAATAATTAGAATGATTAATATCTTAATATTCATTATTTTCATAATATTCTCCTTTTTTAATATTAGTTAATTGGGTTAAAAATGTTGAACTTATTAGTTCTTTTATTTAGAGTTTGCCATTAATAATCCGTTAACTATCGGATTCAGTTTTAGCAATAAATAGCTAATGCCTACTATTTATCGCTAAATTAAGGAAACTTATTTTTGCAAATGACAAATATATAATTTGTCGGGTAAAAAACTATGGTATAACTTGTTGTTTCGTATATGTATCCGCAAGTAAGCGGACAGGTGTATGTATGTATGTATGTATGTATGTATGTATGTATGTATGTGGCTAACAGCTGGTGGCGTTAGTATATCTTGTTGTTGTATCATACGAATAAATACCATATTGTGTTAATGTTTGAAATTACTTTAGCTTGCAATATTACAAATAAGACAGAAAAAGAAAAAAATGGTTGCTTTTTTGTTGCAATTATACCAATTGTATTTCAAAATGAGCCTTTTGTCATTTTGAAAACTACAATGGTAAATGCCGATAGATAAATGAAGAGCTTTAATAAACAAAGTGAAATTAAAGCTCATTTCATTTACTAATCG
>JANTGP010000035.1 GCA_024762835.1 Bacteroidota bacterium | reverse complement strand
ACAGAAATTAATATTGTAAATGTATTAGGGCAACAATTATCAAATGTTGAGAGAACCGGTAATCACCAGTTCTCATCTGACATAAGCGGACTTTCTCCCGGTGTATATTTTATAAGAATTAATGGAGAAAGAGGAAATTACATATATAAAAAATTCATTAAATACTGATAGGCAGTTTGTAGAGAAGTAAAAGTATCAAAACAACAATTCTTTAATTAATAATAAAATATTATGAATACAATTAAATATTTATTCTTTTTCAGTTTAGTCTTTTTCGCTTTCTCGTCATGTGAAAAAGATGACATTACTGATGACCCACAATATGACCAAAGTCTTATACTATCAAGAGGAAGCGGTGACAAGCTGGTACTTACAAATCCTGTAGATGGTAAAGATTTATTTGTGAGTATTCCAGACCCAACAGTTGAAAATGTTAATAGTCTGAAAGCAGGTTACATGTGCAAAAATGCTGTATTTGTTGCCAAAACCTATCTAAGAGATTATACTATGTCGATTTACACTTGTAATGCAAAAACGGGCACAGGAACAAAAGCAATAAGCCCTGATAATCTATTTGTTTATCAAGATTTAAGTGTATCACCGGTTGAAGCAAAAATTGTTTTTACAGCCAAACCTTACGATGATCCCCAGTATAAATCAATTTATACCATCAACGAAGATGGCAGTGGTTTGACACATATCAGCCAAGCTTTGGAAAATATTAACGGGCCCAATGGTGGATCTTATGAGCTACAGCCAATAGATTATCCGGCATTTTCACCGGACGGAACTAAAATATCGGCTGCTGCACTTGCCAGAAAATTACCATCTCAGTGGGATTATTATGAATTTATACTTGAAATGAATAGCGATGGCAGCTCCAAAGAAGTAATATATTTTGAAGAAGGACAAGATATTGAGTATTATGATATTTGTTGGACACAGAACGGAGATTTTATTTTATTTATCAGGATGACGGAAAATGATGACAATTTTCACAGAATGGTAAAAGTCCTAAACCTAAGTAATGGAAATATTAGCGACATTACATCAGCACTTGAAATAAACGGTGATCAAGTTAATCATATCTCTACATCTCCAAACACCAACAGAATTGTATTTAATCAACACCTTGGCGGAGGCAGCGACCTTTACATTGCCGAATATCAAATTAACAATGGCATATTGTCTGTTAATGGAACACCTGTAAAACTAACAGACATGGAAAGTAGTAATTACAGTTATTATACACCAAGCTGGCAGGTTTGGGACGAAGACACATCAGAACAATAATTAAACAAAATAGTAAAATAATATGATGAACTTAAAATTAATAATTATGAAAAATTTAAAAACATTATTTCTTTTTCCACTTTTCCTTTTGGGTATTTTATTTACCGGATGTGAAAAAGACAGTACTGTTATTGATCAAAATCAACAAGCAGCAGAATATCATGTCAAAACAATTACAGTTCCTGATGCCATGACACAATCCAGCGATCCGGGAGCACAAATGGCTGTTGCATATATTAACATGGTTAATAGCATGAGTAGTTATGCAACAATGATGAACCCTCCTGATGAAATATCGAATAAAAGTTTGAAAAGCGATGAAGAATCCTTTACATGGGTTGTAGATGATGGAACAAACAGCTATACCGTGTTAATGAAAACATGGGAATCAGATTATAAAACTGTTTGGGAAATGTATATAACCGGCATAATGGAAGGTCACAGCCTTGATAATTTTAAATATATTGAAGCAATCCAACTTAGTGACGGTTCGAGTAGTACATTTACTGTTTATGATTTAGACACGGGCGAAATGTATATGGATTTTACATGGTTATTATATGAAGATAATTCTCTTGATGCTACATTCACAGTATTTAACGAGAGTAAAATACATATGCTGATAAATCAGGATGGTTCTGGTTCTTTGGAATTTAGCGAATGGATTATGAGTGCTTTTTGGAATACCTATAAGGCACAATGGGACACAACAGGACATGGCCAGTATTGGGAATATGATGATGGAGTTGAAACAAATCAAGGAAGCTGGTAAGCCAAAATAAATATTTATGCGGAAAGTCTATTTATGTGCAAGATTTAGATTGAAAAAACAGAAATATTGGGGGAGTATTTCAAACCCGATGGTTATCGGGGTTCGTTTAGTTTAAAGATTGCACATAAATAGACTTTCAGGCATACATACTTTTGAAACATAACTTTAACCTTACTTTACTGAATAATAATTTACCAGGCCATCTATTGGTTGTTTCTTTATCTTGTCTATTTTCAGTTTGTACTTTAATCCGAGTTTTTTTATAATATCAGCAAAGTAATAGGAAACCGAACCGGTAAAACGTATAACATTAGTTTGTGATTCAGGATATTTCAATAAATTAAGAATAAAAAAATCTTCAATTGATTTTTCCACAAGTTCAGAAATAAACTCATGTCCGATATGCTCGTGAAGAAATACGGCAAAAGAGGCTAAATAACGATTTGGAAATTTCCCCTTATATATTGAAACCAGAATCTCTCGTTTTGATAAATGATATCTCTTCTCAAAAGCTCTAAGCAATTCTGAGGGCAATTCATTGCGTAAATATGAGGAGATAAACTTCTTTCCAATATAACTCCCACCTCCTTCATCACCCAGAATATAACCTAAAGAGGGTTGAGCATATACTATCTTTTTATCTTTATAAAATGCTGAGTTAGAACCTGTGCCTAAGATAACTGCAATTCCTTGCTCATTGGCTAAAAGCGACTTGCAGGCTCCGGAGATATCACTATCCACATTAATTACTGAGTTTATAAATACTTTTGATAAGTTGTTTGAAATTAATAAACATTGGTCTTTTGCCGAACATCCTGCACCAAAAAAATAAATACTTTTTACTTCGTTTAAATAATTCGATAATTCCGATTTATTGATTGATTCTGCAATATCTTGTGCCGAAACAAAATATGGATTAAAACCAATTGTACGAAAGGCTTTAACCGAATTATCAGACAATAATCTCCAATCGGTTTTTGTTGAACCGCTATCTGCAATTAAAATCATATTTTTACATTTATTGTGAACTCATTTTCACTTTCTTCAGACAAAGTAAATTCATCGCATTTGTTTCAAGACCTTGTACCATATTGCTCACAAATAAAATAACCTGATCGTAATACAAAGGTACGATTACCGCATCATCAATTATCATTTTATCCAAAGTAAGGTAATATTCATATCTTAAGCTATCATTAGTTTCATTCATTGCCTGCTCAAATAATCTATCATACGCAGGATTGGAATAATGCGTATAATTTGGTCCAGAGGGACTAAAATTCTTACTATAAAACAAAGCCAGATAATTTTCGGCATCAGGATAATCTGCAATCCATGATGCTCTGAAAAAGTCAATCTTTGAGTTTGCCACCATTTCTCTGAAACTTGCACCTGTACCAACATCAATCTTTAATTTTATTCCAATTGTAGATAACTGATGTTGGATATATTCGCACAAGTCGAGATAATCGCTGTTTGTTGTTAAGCTAATTTCGGGTAAGTTTTTTCCATTTGGGAAGCCGGCTTCATCAAGCAACTTCCTCGATAAGTCGGGATTATAATTAAAACCCCAATTTTTATCGGCTGTATTATGCGATAGACCATCGGGAACAAAACCGGCATTGGCGGCTGTGCCAATATTGTTTCTCATAAAGCGAATCATCTTTTTTCTATCGAAGCCATAGTTTATTGCTTGTCGTACTTTTTTATTTAACAGAGGATTTGAGCCCTTGTCGTATTTATTGCTATCCACTAAAAATGCAAGATACTCTGTGTTTAGATATGCCTGTGTAAGCAATTTAAATCTATCTGAATATTTTGGATTCAATGTACCACTACGTGTAATAAGTTCGTCTTTATAGCCGGCATTTAAACCCGAAATAAAATCGATATTACCTTTTACAAACTCCATAAACTCCGATTGCTTATCGCGAATAAATGTTATAGCAATAGCATCTATATATGGCAATCTGTTCCCATCTGTATCTCTTTCGAAATATCTGTCATTTTTCACTAATACCAGTTTTTCTCCTTCCTTCCACATTTTAAGTTTAAAAGGTCCCGTTCCAACCGGGTTATTTCTAAAATCTTTGCCGTAATATTCAACTATCTCAAAAGGAACAACAGAGCAATATTGCATACTTAGTATACTTAAAAATGCAGGGAAAGCCTGTTTTATATATATTATCAAAGTACTATCAGTAATTGCTTCAAAACCTTTGTTAGCTTTCTTTTTATTAATGTTTTTGAAAATCCATGCACCCGGCGATGCAGTAGCGGGATCAGAAATTCTGCCAAGGCTATAAACAAAATCATGAGCATTCACCTTTCTTCCTTTGCCACTTTCAAAAAGTTCATTGTCATGAAAAAAAACATCGTCTCTTAAATGAAATATATATTTTAAGCCATCGTCGGATATTTCCCATGATTTTGCAATACAAGGACGGATATTCAAATTTTTATCTAACTGAACCAGTCCGTTATAAATGTGATTAATTGGCCAAATTACAGATTGATTGCTTGCATAAGCCGGGTCAAGTGAAGCAATTCCCTTTGACTCGTTGTAACGGAATGCAAACTTACCTTTGTTAAAGTCCTTACTTTTATTGCTGCATCCCGAAATAAATATCAAAAAAATAATCGGCAATAGTAATTTGTAAATTTTATACCGCTTGTGATAATCCAATAATAATTGATGGCTGGAAATAATCATTGATAAATAATTTGTGAATACAATAATTACTCTCTGCAATTTTGCTGAATCCACTCATAAGCAGCACGGTTGCCAAGTGAAAATGATTTATTAAAATCGCGGCAAGCACCTTCGTTGTCATCAGTGTTTAATCTGGCAATACCCCGGCTAAGGTAGGTTTGAGCAATAGATGGGTTTAAGTCAAGAGCCATTGAAAAATCTTCAATCGCTTTTTCATAATTATCCTGCATTAAATATGAGTTACCTCGGGCAAGCAAATATTTTGATTCAGCGGGGTTCAAAGTAATTGCTTTAGTGAATTGTTCAATTGCCACGTTAAATTTTTCTTCGTTGAATAAACATTTCCCAAGCAAGTACACCGCTTCATCATCATAGACAAAATACTTAAGATAATGACTTACTACATTTTCAGCTTCTTTAACCATATCGTTTTTAAACAGCATCTTGGCTTCAACAAGTATCAAATCGGCATTCATAGGATTTAACTCTCTGGCTTTTTGCACATCCTTGAGGGCATCTTTTGTTTTGCCTGATTCTAAATAAATATTTGCCCTGTTTAAGTAGTATTTGTCATTTTTCCTTTTCAGATTAATAGCTGTTGTATAATCATCTATAGCATTTTTGTAATCTTTATTTTCATCATAAATTTCTGCCCGAAGAGCAAATGCTTTTGCAAACCGGGGTTTCCTGTCAATCAAATCATCAAGCACATCCAATGCATCGCTGTTTTTATTATCCTTTATCAGAAAATAAGCTTCGGCATACATATTATCGTATTTTGTATACCATTCCTCTTTCCACAATTTCTTCCATTCTTCAGTTTCTTTTAATCCTAAAAAGTATTTATCAAGAATAATTGAACTACGGGTATGTTTATCTTTATTTTTTAAATGAACTCTTAGCTGTTTAACAGCATCCCGGGTATTATTCTTCAAAGCATAACAACGGGCAAGCCCAAAGCTTCCTTCAGTAACATCAATTTCCGATAACTTTTTAAAATACTCAATAGCCTTATCTGTATTACCAATATTAATATTAGAATATGCTAAATATTTATATATTTCTTGTTTTGGGATGTCGTCATTCAGAGCATTGTTAAAATAATCTATTGCTTGTCTAAATTCACCCTTATTGTAATTTGCAAGTCCGAAAAAATAATTGTCAGTATCCTGAGCAAAGCTTGAATTAAAACCTGTTAGCACTGCAAATAAAATGTAAATAATAAAATACCTCATAACTCTATTTTTCAATTATTGAATTCTCTTTATCCGAAAAAATATGAATAAATCCTAAAAGTGTACTATGTTCGAGCCCAGATAAACGATGAGTATAAACATCACATGTATAATAATAAACTCCATCTGTAACTTTCTTTTTTGTAGTCATATTTGTTCCATCCCAGTTTATGTCAGGGTCTTCGGTTTTAAAAACCAGATTTCCCCATCGGTTATAAATCTTAATGTCTATTTTTTCAACAAATCTATAAGGTTCAATTGGATGGTAGATATCATTTTTTCCGTCATTATTTGGTGTAAAAACATTAGGTAACTCATAATAGCTGCAATCATCAATACATATGCGTTTTGAAATTTCACTTTCGTTTTGAAATGAATCAATAGCACTAATGGCATAGCAGCCGGCCATTGTAAGAGTTGAGTCGAGAAAATTATGAGTATATGTTGTTATATATGCCGAATCTATAGTGGCAATAATACTCAAATCGCCCTCATAACTATCAGTATAGTAGATGTTATATGCAATAACATCATCAGCACAATATTCATTCGGGTTAGACCATGAGAGAAAATTCTCAAAAGCGTTACAATCTGAACTTACTATTAAATCAGGTTGACAAGCTGCAACTGTATCAATTGGTTCATGACAATTAATCTGCGAATAATTAATAAGCGGGTGAATAATATTATCAATTTGATAAGTCCCGACCCCTTTAACTTTATAACAATAATTTTTACCGTTTACCAATCCTTCGTCAAAATACGCAAGGCTATCGGTATAGCCTATTGAATCATATAGTGACGTTGTTTCATTCAGTCTGTAAACAACAAATAGAGAATCAATCCAGGGATCGTTTTTATCAAAATGCAAGTTAAGCCGGTTGTCCTCAGCATCGATACGCAAGAAAGTTGATGATGCAATCTGAGGGGCACCAATTAAAAAACGATTTCCGGGCTCGTCATTATATAACTCAACTTTATATGAGTATGGGTTATCTAATGTATTCAGATTATGATCATAATAAATTGTATCATCTAAGCCATTAAGGTATAATGAATCGATTAATTCAAGGTTTTCGCCCCAAAGTCCGGTAGAGCGATAGATAAGATACTTAAAAGGGCCATTAACATTTAATGTGTCAAGCTCCAATGGCTTTGACCATGCAAGGTAAATATCACCATTTTGTACATCTGTGTTTTCAACCGAAACATTTGTAATTATCGGTATTCCGCGTACAAGTCTCCCACAAGCTTCTTCTGAGGCATAGCTTTTAGCATCATCAGCAAAAATAGCATTTACCATATAGCAATACTCGATTCCTTGACGCAAACCAATGCCTCCATCATTGTCAATATAGCTTGTATCGGTGTAGCTATCTGCTTGATATATTTTATGATAACCTGTATAAGCCGGTACGCCTGTTTCGCAATCGCCATGAACAAAACCGTAGGAAGAAATACGCCTGTATAATTCGTAGCCAACAGCATTATCACATACACTTTTATTCCAAGTAACAAATATTGTTTTGTTGTTTGGCTCAAGACTAAGATTTTCGGGAGCCGGTGCGATGACTTTAATTTTCACATTCTTTATATCCACAAGGTTAAGTCCGAAATAATCATCAGCAGCCCTGAAGGTGACTTGATAGGGTTGCTCTCTTACATGTGAGCAGTTTGTTTGCCAGGTAAACTTACCGGTAAAAACACCTAGAGGTGAAAAGGCCGGAATAGTAAAAGTTGCCGGACTACTTTCCGCCATAAACGGACCACCTGTTGCTTCGAGGTTTACATTATCATTATTGGGGTCGGTGGCAGAAACAAAAAATTCAACTTTTGTTCCTGCTTCAACACAAACATCCTCAATGGCTGCAATAACAGGTGGCAAATTATCCGATTCTTTAACTTCAATTTGCATATCGCGAATTATAGTACCTATTTTAATTCCCTCACGCCATTCTTCAATAAGCATTGCTACATTATAAATTCCAACCATTGTTGGCGAATCCCAAACCAAATCGCCGGTAATTGAATCAACATAAAAAGCATTATCGTAAGGAGGTAAAGTATAATCCGGAATTTCAACTCCACCTTCTTCGAGACAAACAGCCAATTTGTATGATAAGCTGTCGCCGTCGGGGTCGTAGGCGGCAGGATTATGTATAAACACTTGATGTAAAGCTGCTTTGTCAATCGGGTAGTTTAATAAAACAGGGGTGTTATTAAAGCCAAGCATGGGGTTTATCTGCAAAACAGTTTTAATAGCAAATACAACATTAACCGAATTTGGAATGTTACCTACCCCAAGATTACGATTAGGGTCTTCGACAATAATTTCATAAGTACCGGGACCCGGGAAAGTATGCTGCTTTACATATTTGTTTCTTTTATAATTGTCAGGTAAATAAATATATTCAACCCGAGGAGCAACAGAGGTGGTATTATCGCCCCACGACACTTGTAATTCGTTACGGTCGGCAAGACTAAGAGTATAAGTATAAGTAATTATAGTTATTTCAAAGGTATTATCCGATATTTGTCTGTATGTTATCTCGCCTGCTCTATTATGAGTTGCAAATGCAAATACAGAGTACAATACAAATACTAATAAAGATAAATATCTTTTCATGATTTAATAATTTTGTAATGTGTCATTCATTATCTAACGCAATTTTAATAACAGAATTATCTTTTTCAAAAGTAAATCCTTTTTCGTTGCCGCCATAATTTATAATTACAAGATTTTTTTGATCATTAAATATGTCAAACAGCAAGGTATTTTCTATTTCAACAGTATTACAATTAATATTACCGAAACTAAAATAAAACCAGAGTGCATCTTGCTTTTTCTCCCGCTTAATATATTTCATCTTCTTTATTGTTTTGCCGTCAAAAGAAAGTTTAAAGTTATTACTAATATATTCATTTATCAAAGAATCGCTGTTAAAATATTCATTCTCACTATTCAACAGTAAATTAACACCAGAATTTTTAAATATTGCCGCTTCAATATCACTTGGGAACAGTTTAATTGCAACATCTACAATTTGCTTGTCTTTGTCGTAATCAATATTTGTTATCGAAACATGTAGAGGATGCAATGGCATCATGCAATAAACAAAAAATATTAGAATGGCATTTAACATAAGATGATATTTAATACAGTATAAAATTACTAATTATTAACTTTGTAAAATAATTAAAATTGTATGTCTATATTTCAAACATATCTGTCTCTTGGTTTTCATCATATTTCTAACCTTCAGAGTTACGACCATATCCTGTTTATTATTACCCTTTGTGCCGTTTATTTTTTCAGACATTGGAAAAAAGTTTTAATTCTTGTTACTGCATTTACAATTGGTCACTCTCTAACATTGGCTCTTGCAACATTAAATGTTATTCATGTAAATTCCGGTTTTATTGAGTTCTTAATTCCCCTTACAATATTTATTACTGCTTTAGGAAATTTGTTTCAGAAGAATGAAAAGTTCTCTTCTTCTCTTCATTTATTTAAATACTTTGCTGCTTTGTTTTTTGGTTTGATACATGGCTTAGGCTTTTCAAATTACTTAAGAAGCCTGCTAAGTAACGAAAACGATATGCTTACTCCTTTGTTTGCTTTTAATGTTGGTGTTGAATTAGGGCAAATACTTATTGTATTAGGTTTTTTGTCATTTGCATTTTTAATGGTTCGTTTTTTCAGAGTTAAATACAGAGAGTGGAATCTGGTAGTTTCAGGTGCCGGAATAGGTGTATCTATTGTTCTTATGATTGAGAGATGGCCATTTTGATTTAAACACGGATTTACTTTTTTCGACCAAATTCCATTAAGTAAGCTTTAATAAAATCGTTAAGCTCACCATCTAAAACAGCCTGTACATTTCCTGTCTCAAAATTTGTACGAAGATCTTTTACCATTTTATAAGGATGCATAACGTAGTTTCTTATTTGAGAACCCCATTCGATATTTAGCTTACTTCCTTCTACTATGGCCTGTTCTTCTTGTTTTTTTCTCAACTCCAATTCATATAAATGCGATTTCAGTATTCGCATAGCGTTTTCTTTATTTTTATGTTGCGACCGCGATTCGGTATTTTCAATTACTAAGCCACTTGGTTGATGGCGTAAGCGAACACCTGTTTCTACTTTATTAACATTTTGCCCACCGGCACCTCCCGAGCGATATGTATCCCATGAAATATCTGCCGGATTAACCACTATCTCAATTGAATCGTCAACAACCGGAGAAACAAAGACAGAAGCAAAGGTTGTGTGTCGCTTATGATTTGCATCAAAAGGTGATATTCTGACCAGACGATGAATACCACTTTCGCTTTTTAGATAACCGTAGGCAAAACTACCCTCAAACTCTAGTGTGGCAGACTTAACACCTACTTTATCACCTGCCTGAAAATTTATCTCTTTTACCTTGAAATTATTTTTCTCGCCCCAGCGGATATACATCCTTAGCAACATATCCGCCCAATCAAGACTTTCCGTTCCACCTGCTCCCGAATTAATCTTTAGAATTGCACTTAGCTGGTCTTCATCGCTGCTTAGCATATTTTTAAACTCAAGGTCTTCTATAAGTTCCAATGCCAGCTTATATTGCTTATCAACCTCGTCCGAACTTGATTCACCATCTTTATAAAAATCAAAAAGCACCTCAAGGTCATCAACACTATCATTAATAATCTTGTATGCATCAGTCCATTTCTTAATGGATGTTATATGCTTAAGATGTTCTTCTGCTTTTTTAGGGTCGTCCCAAAAGTTGGGGTCATGTGTCTTTATTTCTTCCTCTTCTATTTGAATAAGTTTGGCATCAATGTCAAAGATGCCTCCTTAACGCTTCTTTGCGTTTGATAATTTCTTTATGCTGGTCGGTAGTTATCATGTTGAAATAAATTTAAGAGTTCAAAAATAACTATTTTTTACAGCTAAAGAAACTTGATTGTATTATTTGCAATTGAATCATAAGCTAATACTATTAACTTTGCAATTTGAAGTTAAATCTTAATTTATTAAAGACAAAAGCGGGATATCTCTTAAGATGAGTAATTGTTTACAAATTATCGACACTTTAAACAGCTCCGATTCATGGCTCGACAGCAGTCATCTTTATCCGGCTATTAATAATTTTAGCTCAAACACAGATACAAATCTATTTGCTGATAATACAACAAAAGTCGGTTCATTGATAAAGCAGAACGACAGTAGTACTCTTGTTGTAAACGATAGCTTAAACCTAAATTCCTCTATTCGGAATTCTATACCATTCCAAAAATCTGATACTTTATTGGATACAACTACAGCAATAGACACTGCCGAAACAAATATTGAAATAGTAGAAAGGAATGTACTTTCAAATGACTGGCTTGTTGGTGTTTTGCTTTTTCTTTTATTATCAATAGGATGGATAAAAATGAAATATGGCAAACTTTTAATTACCATGTTTAAAGCTGCTTTTAACAGTCGACTTGCAAACAGTTTATATAATGAAGAAGGGAGTCTTCAAAAGAAAGTCTCATTTTTTTTGAACATAATATATATTCTAGGAATTGGATTATTCATCACTGAGATTATTCAATTTTATAATATTAGAGTATATGGTTTAAGTATGTTTAATATATTTTGGATAGTGTCATTAATTTACTTTTTGTTATTGTATTTTAAAGCTACAGCTTATAAGTTAATGGCTGTTTTATTTAATATTCGCCCAGAAATATCAGAATATTTATTCACAACTTTAATATTTAATAAAGTTTTATCTTTTTTAATTTTACCATTGATTATTATTATTCCATTTGCAAACGACATTCTTGCAATTGCTTTTATTTACATTGGGATAGCTATAATAATTGCTTTTTATTTAATCCAACTCCTTAGAGGAGTGCAGATAATAATCAAATTTAAAAGCAGTTTAATTTACTCAATATTATACTTTTTTGCTTTTGAGATAGTACCATTACTAATTTTGTTTAAATTTGCACGATCAATTTTGTAAGCGATTGTATGTAAACATAGAATTAAAAACTAATTATTTTGAAAATAAAAACTGTATTAGTTTCGCAACCTAAACCGGAGTCGGATAAATCGCCTTATTTTGAGTTAGCTAAAAAGCTAAATCTTAAAATTGATTTCCGTCCATTTATTCATGTTGAAGGAATTAGTGCACGCGATTTCAGAAAAGAACGCATTAGAATTCTAGAGCATACAGCCACTATATTCACTAGTCGTACAGCAATCGATCATTTTTTTCGTATATGTGACGAAATGCGTATTGTAATACCCGAAACAATGAAGTTTTTCTGCGTATCGAAATCAACTGCATTTTATTTACAGAAGTATACAATTTACAGAAAGCGAAAAATATTTTACGGGCAAAGTAAATTTGACGAACTGATTGACATAATAAAAACTCACAAATCCGAGAAGTTTCTTGTTCCATTATCTGATAAGCATAAGCCTGATATACCCAAAAAACTAAAAGAGGCTGATGTAAATTTCACAAACTGTATAATGTATAAAACAGTAATTAGTGATTTGTCCGACTTAGAGAATGTTTATTATGATGTGCTTGTGTTTTTCAGCCCTTCGGGCATACGTTCTTTGTTTAAGAATTTCCCTGATTTTAAACAAAACAACACAAAGATTGCAGCTTTCGGCCCATCTACTTCCAAAGTTGTGAAAGAATTAGGCTTACGCCTCGATATTCTTGCACCTACTCCACAGCATCCTTCAATGACAATGGCTCTTGAAAGCTATATAAGGAAACACAATAAGAAAGAAGCAAAGAAAAAAATTAAGCAACGAGCAGAAAAGCAGAATTCCTAATCTTTGTTGAAAAAGTCCAATACTGTTTTACTTATATAAGATAGTTGTTCCTCGTCAAGTTCGGTATGTATAGGCAGCGATAAAATAGATTTACTCAAAGATTCGCTAACAGGAAATTCGGTATTATATAACAGACTACTTTTGTATGCCTTCTGTAAATGAATAGGAACCGGATAATAAATCATGGCAGGAATAGCTTTTGATTCTAAATAATCCTTCAACTCGTTTCGCCTGTTGTTTGCTACTTGTATGCTGTACTGATGAAAAACATGACTGGAATAACTTAGTCGTTGAGGTGTAATTATATGCCTGCAACCGGCAAAGGCTTTATTATAATAATCAGCTCCGGCCTGACGTGCTTTGTTATAATCATCAAGATACTTTAGTTTAACATTTAATACTGCCGCCTGAATACTATCTAACCTTGAGTTAACACCTATCTTATCATGATAATACCTTACTTGCATTCCGTGATTTACGATAGAACGAATTTTTGCAGCAAGTTTATCGTTATTGGTAAAAATTGCTCCTCCATCGCCAAAAGCACCTAAATTTTTTGATGGGAAAAATGAAGTACAGCCAATATCTCCTATTGTTCCGGCTTTCTTTTTTTCCGTCTTACTAAAATAATAATCAGCTCCAATTGCCTGACATGTATCTTCAATTATTGATAAATTATATTTTTTAGCAATATCAATAATTGATTTCATATCAGCACATTGACCAAATAAGTGCACTGGAATTATAGCTTTGGTTTTTTTCGTGATTAATTTTTCAAGTTGTCTCGCGTTAATATTAAATGAGTCTGGTTCAACATCAACAAGAACAGGAACTAATCCTAAAAGAGCAATAGCTTCGGCTGTAGCAATAAAAGTAAATGTTGTTGTAATTACCTCATCACCCGGTTTTAAGTCTAAAGCCATTAAAGATACTTGTAAGGCATCCGTGCCGTTTCCACAAGGTATAACATGCTTAACGTTAAGATAATTCTCTAAATTCTCAGTAAACTCCTTAACAATTGAACCATTTATAAAGCCTGTAGAATCGATAACTTTGTGAATAGCCTCATCAATCTTCGGTTTTATTTTTAAATATTGGTTGTTTAAATCAACCATGCGTATTTCTTTCATAACCTAAGCCTTATTGATAAGCTAAACAAGCCTATAATTAGAATCATCTAAAAAGCAGAAGAGAATTGACGTAAGAATCGAACATCATTCTCAAAATACAGGCGTAAATCCTTAACCCCATATTTAAGCATGGCTATACGTTCAACGCCCATCCCAAAAGCAAAGCCGGTATATTTATTACTGTCTATTCCACTTGCCTCTAGTACATTAGGGTCAACCATTCCGCAACCTAAAATTTCAAGCCATCCGGTATATTTACAAACATTGCAGCCTTTTCCGCCACAAAGGTTACATGAAACATCAACCTCAGCCGATGGCTCGGTGAATGGAAAATATGAAGGTCGCAAACGTATCTGTGTGTTTTCGCCAAACATTTCATGGGCAAAATACAAAAGAGTTTGTTTTAAATCGGCAAATGAAACATTCTCGTCAATATACAAGCCTTCAACCTGATGAAATATACAATGTGCTCTTGCAGAAATAGCTTCATTTCTGAATACCCGTCCCGGCGAAACAGTTCTTATAGGCGGTTTCATGCTCTCCATTTCATGAACCTGAACAGACGAGGTATGAGTACGCAATAAAATATCGGGATTTTTCTCAATAAAAAAGGTGTCCTGCATATCTCTTGCCGGATGTTCCTCAGGAAAGTTAAGAGCAGAAAACACATGCCAGTCATCTTCTATCTCAGGTCCTTCTGATACGGTAAAACCAAGCCTTGAAAAAATCTCAACTATCTCATTCTTAACTATCGAAACAGGATGACGTGAACCGGAATCAAGCGGACTACCGGGTAAACTTAAATCAAGTTCCGAATATTCTTTATCATCTGCCGTGAAACTGTCTTTTAGTTGATTTACTTTAATCAGTGTTTGAGTTTTTAGCTTGTTCATCATTTGACCAAACTCTTTCTTTTGCTCAACAGGTACATTCTTGAACTCAGAAAAAAGTTCACTGACAATTCCCTTTTTTGATAAGTATTTTATTCTAAACTGTTCTATTTCGTCAAGGCTGTCAGATTTAAAATTTTCAACCTCTTTCAATAAATCTTGTATCTTTTTTAACATTCTTTTAATAAGTGTTTAAGCAATCACTAGTTTCAAACGGCAAAAACTATTTTATTTTAATAATCGACAAAAGTATATAACTTTACTGAATTACAACAATAGTCATTACTACATCCTCAAGAGGTCTGTTATTTTTATCTGTTTTTACTTCTGCAATTTTATCAATTACATCCAATCCTTCTATAACTTCGCCAAAAACGGTATAAGCTCCGTCAAGATGAGGTGTTCCGCCAACCGTAGTGTATAATTTTCGTTGGGCATCGGTAAATTTGAATTTGTCAGCTTTATCATAATCATCTTTTACATCACCTTCTATCTCTTTTACAAGAGCATTTACATCCTCATACTTTTTAATTCGTTGAAGTGAATCAATTTTTGCTTTTAATTCGCTATTTTCAGGTGATAAAATATAATTTCGAATTAAATCGACTTTTATATTTTGGTTTAACCTGTCTTCCATCACATCCAGCTCTTTGTCAGTATATACTTTCCCTTGAACGATATAAAACTGTGAACCCGATGATCTTTTTTCAGGGTTAACTCTGTCATCTTCACGAGCAGCGGCTAAAGCACCTTTTTTATGAAAAAGCTCAGGTATAAACTCAGCCGGCAAAGTATATCCGGGCCCGCCATTACCCAAAGTTTGTTCAGGTTTTGCATTCTTTGAGTCGGGGTCTCCCCCCTGAATCATAAAGTTATTTATCACACGATGAAACAATAAACTGTCGTAAAAACCCTCGGAAACTAACTTAATAAAGTTATCCCGATGTATTGGTGTTTCGTTATAAAGGCGAATTTTAATATCGCCATAAGTAGTTTTTATTAAAACTATTTTGTCTTTTTTACCTCCGGCAGGCAACTCTGAGCTACTTATATTCGTCTTACTCCCGGAATAAACAAAAGAAGACATCATAATAGCAATTAACAAAAAAATAAAATTTTTATACATTCGTTTCATATTTGAATTATGTTTAAATTTGAAGAAATTAAAAAGATTCTCTAATATTGTGAAATCTTTCGCAAGATATAAATTATCAAATAAAAAATTATTAACGATGAAAAAAATTAATTCTTACTTTCTAATAATAGTTTCTGCTTTATTATTAATGAGCACTTCTTTTTCTGCATGCAAGGAACTGGCTCCTCCTAAAGCAATTGTTACTGTGTATAAGCTTGACCCGTCAGGCAATAAACTTCCTGTTATTAATTGTGAAGTAAGACTTGATCCTCCTTCGGGAACAACTCAGCCTGAGTTAATTGAGTATACAAATAAGGTAAAACTTACCGATGCCCTCGGACAAGTTGAATATGATTTTACATACGAAGGTATTATTACTGTTATTGCCCAAAAAGGTGATGGCGAAGAGAGTTGCGGACAAGGTGTTCTTATACTTAAAAAAGGTGAAGTATATCATGAAGATATTCGCCTTAGCACATGTTACGACTAAAAATTAATTAATAAAACTCTTGTTTTGATAATGAAAAGTTCCCTTTTTCTAATTATATTTTCTATTGGTACTTTACTTTTTGTGTCGTGCAACAAAGAAGATCCCAAAGCAATCATTACTGTTGTTGACGATAAGAACCGGCCTGTTCCAAATGCTGAGGTAAAGATTTATTCTAAACCTACGGATTTAATTTTAGAAGATGTTCAGTTTACTAATAACGAAGGTAAATCCTACCATGAATTTATTTTTGAAGGGACATTAGATGTTAAAGTTACAGTTACAAATTATTCCATTTATTCTGATTTATCAGGCGAAGGTGAAATTGTTTTAACTCGTGGTGAAACCTATGAAACCACAATAACTCTTCATGAGCCTATTCCTCCCGAAGAACAATAATCAGTAATATAGTTTATTGAGGAGGGTTCTTTAGCAGACTATTAGTCTTTTTTAGCCAACAACCATGCACTTGAAGCCTTTGTTGCTCTTATTTTTTTTAGTTCTCTTAAAGCATCTGACTTGTTGATGTATGTTGCAAATGCAACACGGAATCTACCCCGGTCAGGTTTTAGCATTAAAGCATTATACCCCAACTGAATAAGCTCTTTTGTAAATTTCTTTGCATTATAATCATCGGAAAAGCTTCCTGCAATTAAATAATACTTTTTTACAGCTGTGTTTTTGACTTTGGCAAGTTCAGTTGTTTTATCAGCTTTCTCATTGTTTTTAATAAGAGTCTTCTCTTTTACTTCTTTAGCCGAAACAATATAGTCATTATCTGAATTTGCCTTTACATCTTTACTTACCGTATAATTCTGATTATCTGTTGTACCAAATCCCGAAAAAGGATTTATTCCCGACTGATTGTTAAAATTATTTCTATTAGTATTAACAATGCTCAATGCCAAAACAATTGAAGCTGCTACAACTATCCTTCGAATATTTTTACGGCGAATGCTCAGGTCTTCATTTTTATGAAGATAAATTGTTTTTTGTTTTAATCCTGTGTCCTTTTCATTTTCAAGAGCCGGAAAATGAAATGAAGACAAACCATATGATTGTAATAGAAAGTTTTGGCTTGTGTTAGGTTCAAACTGTAGGTTTTTGTGTTTATCATAATAAAAAACACCTATTCCATCAAATACTACTTTCTCGCCATTATTAAGCTTCTTAATTGTTTCGTTAACAAAGCCAACAACAATATTTTTTGATTTTATATATTCAATGCGTTCAAGTTGCGAAATATGATTAATCAACAAGCCATCGTTTTTATCAAGATTCTTATTGAATAATATTTCTTTACGCGGGGGATAAAAATTATGGTTAACATAGTCGATACTTGCAGCTTTGTAATTTGCTACAAAGCCACCAAAATCTGGTAGTATTACGCAATCGAACTTGTATAATAATTGTGCTATGTATTTGTTAACTTCCACTATATTTTAAATAGTATGTATTTGAATAAATTTATTCAGCAAATGTACTGAATTATGTCTGTAATTTCAACAATATATCACTAGTTAAAGCTTAAAAAAGCACATCTGATTAATAATGAGCCTAAAAAATTTATGCTAATGTAAATTGTTTCCCCGGTAAAACTTTAATAAACCCTCCAAATTCAAGCGACAGCAAAATGCCTGACAGCTTGTTTACGGGAATCTTTGTTTTCATGCTTATTAAATCAAACTCAAGCTGACCGTATTCTCTGATTAAATTAACAATCTCCTGTTCCTGTTCATTAAGATTTACAAATAATTGCATTTGCTCCGCTTTTGATTTATGCTCCTTAATATCCCAGCTTAAAAGATATTCGAGGTCTTTAACACCCTGGATAAGCGATGCCCTGTTGGTTTTAATAAGAATATTACAGCCTTCGGAATAGATGTCGTTTATACGTCCGGGAAAGGCAAATACATCTCTGTTGTATGAGTTTGCCAATTCGGCTGTAATAAGTGAACCACCTTTTTTGGCTGATTCAACAACAACACAAGCATCTGATAGGCCTGCAATTATTCTATTGCGTCTGACGAAGTTATGTTTATCGGGTTTTGTTCCATGTGCAAACTCCGAAATCAGGGCACCATTTTCTAATATTTCTTTTGCATAATTTGCATGAAGTGATGGATACACAGAATCTAAGCCTTGTCCCAAAACTGCAATAGTTTTTAGTTTATTAGAAAGGGCAGCTTTATGAGCTGTTATATCGACACCGTAAGCAAGCCCACTGACTATAAGTGCATTGTGTCCGTTTTGCTCAATTTCGGCAACCAATTTCTCGCACAGGCCTTTCCCGTATTCCGTAACCTTACGAGTGCCGACGATACTAATTATTTTTTTTTGATCGAGGTCGACATTCCCTTTCATGTAAAACAAAATAGGTGCATCTGCACATTGCTTCAAGCGGTAGGGGTAATTATCATCAAGATAGAAAAAGCTTCTTATGTCATTTTTTTCGATAAATTCAATTTCCTTGTCGGCCTTGTCTAATACTTTGTTGTTTACGATATTCGACGCAAGAAAAGAACCAACACCATCTATTTTAAGAAGATTACTTTTTTTCTCTTTAAAAACAGCTTCAACACCTCCCAAATAAGCAATAATTTTTTTTGCATTAACAGAGCCAAGTCCGTTAATCAAACTTATTCCTATCTTATAGCGAAGCAAGGGATCGTGCATAAATAAAGCCGATGATTATAAATTCAAGCTTAAACCAATAAACATATTTGACAGATTAACCCTTCCTATTTCTGCAAATACAGCTATATTATCCAAAAAGTAATAACGGGCACCAATAGCAGGAGCAAGATAGAAATATGGATTATTTTCTTTTATCAGAATTGTGCCGTTTTGGGCATCGGTTGCATATGGGTCGCCATCATAATCCGACCGGTAAATTTCAAGAACCAAGCCGCTTTTAACAGATAGATAAACGTCTAATTTTTTAGGGTCGATATTAAGATTGAATGTACTGTTTGCCATATTTACCATGTGAAATGAACCAACAATTCCACCCATTAAATATTTATAATCTTTGTAAATATCATATGAATATTCGTAAATCGTAATATCTTTTGAATAGTGCTGGCTATGGTAAGCAGCATAAGCACCTACTGTAATAGCCGAACTAAGATCACCAAGACCGGCATCTTTTCCAAGCCCTGTTTCGTATTGAATACCAATAGGCGGAATACTCATCTTTGTCATTCCCCAATCGTGGTAGTATCTTCCGTACAACCCCATGGAAACACCTCCGCTAATAAGCTTAGTTGAAGCAGAAAATTGAGCCGACACATTACTACTAAATGTGAATGCCATTATCAAAACAGAAATAAAAACAGTTATCCTTTTCATAGTTATAAATTTAATAATTTAAAAAGCGAAGATAAATATAATTTTGTTGCTTTAGATAAAAATATTGGTTGAACATGCGTTTTTCGGTTCTTTACTTTTTAAATTGCTTTCAAAGCTTATTTTGATTTTAAAGTCTTCATATATTTTTGCCCGAAACCTTTAGTTTTTGACCCAATCTAAGTGTTGACTTGTATGCAATATCATTGAG
>JANTGP010000034.1 GCA_024762835.1 Bacteroidota bacterium | reverse complement strand
TCCAGACAATATCATCTCCCAAAGCAAGTATCCATATATTTTCCTTTTCGGGAATTGACATTTTTATATCAATAAAGAAATCGCTTAGCTTTTTGAAACCATCCATCCCAAAGGGGATAAAATATTCGCCATGTTTCCATTTTCTTAATACCAAAGGAAAGATAAGCTTGTCATAATCAATATAAGCAATTGCAGGGTCAGATTTTATTTCAAGATTTGAAACATCATCAACTAGTTTCATACTTAAGCTTATAGGATTTTTTATTTCTCTATCCGCCGAGTTAATATAAAATACATTTTGCTGTTCATTTTCATTTATCACAGTAATAATAAGCTTTTCTCTGTCTTTTATTACACGATGGGTAGATGAAAAGAATTGTTTTCCGGATATACCGTCTAAAGAATTTATTATCTCTGTTGTTTCTAATCTTGAGAAATTGAATCTTTTAAGATATGAATATAAAAATAAGGGTAAATGATTTATTTGTTTTAGATTCTTAATATCAATCAAATAACTGTCATTCTCAAATGAGGTAATACTTTCAAAAGTATTTTCAACAATGCTATCCAAAACATCGCTAATCTCATTAAGGCGATTAATGTTTTCTAACATTGTAAGGCTGAAATGATTATTTATCTCATTAAAAACCGGTAATACATTATGGCGTATTTTATTTCTAAGGTACTTAGTTTCCGCATTGCTTGAATCTTCTCTGTAAATAAGGTTGTGCTCGTCAGAATATTTTTCAATCTCAGTTCTTTTTGCAAATAGTACAGGTCTGACAAGTTTATTATTCTTCGCTTTTATGCCGGTAAGTCCCTTAATACCAGTGCCTCTCGTTAGGTTGATAAAGAATGTTTCTATAACATCATCCATTTGATGTGCTAATGCTATGTAATTAAAACCATTGTTATTACGGATTTCTTCAAACCAATCGTATCTGAGTTCACGAGCAGCCATTTGGATGGAGATAGAATTCTGCATAGCATATTCTTTAGTATCAAAAGAAGTTATAAATAACGAGATGTCATATCTGAGTGCCAGGGTTTTAATAAATTCTTCGTCGGCATTTGATTCTTCTCCTCTTAATTTAAAATTGCAATGAGCTATTCCACAATTATATCCGGACTTAACAAGTAAATCTAACATTACAACAGAATCAATTCCACCGCTTAAAGCGATTAGAATATTGTCATCTTTTGTAAATAGCTTCTTATCATTAATATACTTAATAAATCTCTTTTGCATGTCAATTTAATGTGTGATAAAGATACTTAATTTACTTTAAACATAACTAATAAATATCATTGTTATTAAAATGCAATTTATCCCTTTAACTATCATGCTGAAATTAAGGCTACTAATAATTAAAATATGTTTTTAAAAAAGATTTACTATTTTTGAGAAAATCAAAAATTAAATAATATGGAAATTAAAAGGACCTTTGACCTACTGGATAGATCTTTAGAAAAATTTAATGTTGATGATGCATTAGCTATTAAAAGAAAAAGAAAATGGGAGAAATTTTCGACTAATTATTATATTGAAACTGCCTATAATATTGCCTGTGGGCTATTGGAATTGGGTCTTAAGCCTGGCGACAAGATTGCTACAATTACAAATAACAGACCTGAATGGAATTTTATTGATATGGGTTCTGCTATGGCAGGAATTATTCATGTCCCGGTATATCCTACAATCAATGAAAAGGAATTTGCATATATCTTAAATCATTCTGAAGTTAGTTTAGTTATTGTATCTGACAATAATTTAAAGAAAAAGATAAAACCGATATGTGCGGAGATAGATAAGATTAAACATTTCTTCACATTTAATGAAATTGAAGAAGAAAGAAACTGGACAGAAATTGCAGAACTTGGCAAAAAAGTTAAAGAAACAAGAATGCCTGAGCTAAAAAAGATTAAAGATAGTATTTCGGAAGACGACATGGTATCGATTATTTATACTTCAGGTACAACCGGAACCTCAAAAGGTGTAATGCTTTCGCATAAAAACATAATTACCAATGCAATATCTACTTCAAAAATTCAACCATTAGAGTTTGGACATAAAGTCTTAAGCTTTCTTCCACTTTCACATATTTATGAGCGAATGTTGAATTATCATTTTCAATACAAAGGTATTCGCATATATTATGCTGAAAGCATGGGAACCATAATTGATAATGTGAAAGAAATAAAAGCTGACGGGTTTAGTTCTGTCCCAAGGTTGCTTGAAATGGTATTTGATAAGATAATTGCAAAAGGGAAAGACCTGAAAGGGATTAAAAAAATGATTTTCTTTTGGGCTGTAAACCTTGGATTGAAATATGAATTAAATGGAGCTAATGGCTGGTTTTATGAGAAGCAATTAGAAATAGCCAATAAACTGGTTTTTGTAAAATGGCGTGAAGCATTAGGTGGAAAAGTTCAGGTTATAATTTCAGGAGGTTCTGCATTACAACCTCGCTTGGCAAGAGTATTCTGGGCCGCAAGAATTAATGTTCAGGAAGGTTACGGATTAACAGAGACCTCACCTGTTATTGCAGTTAATCAGTCAGCTTATCCTAATATTAAATTTGGAACTGTAGGTCCTATTATCGAAGGTGTTGAAGTAAAATTTGCTGAGGATGGAGAAATACTTGCTAAAGGACCGAATTTGATGATGGGTTATTATAAAGATGAGAAATACACCAAAGAGGTTATTGATGAGGATGGTTGGTTCCATACCGGTGATATTGGAAGATTGGAAGACGATAAGTTTTTAAAAATTACAGATAGGAAGAAAGAAATATTTAAAAATTCAGCAGGTAAATATGTTGCACCACAGATGATTGAGAATAAAATGAAAGAATCATTCTTTATATCGCAGGCAATGGTTGTTGGCGAGAATGAGAAGTTTGTTAGTGCTTTGATTTCACCTAATTTCTCATTCTTACATGATTGGTGCTCTCGTTATCAGGTTCATTTTAGAGATAATAAAGAATTGGTTCAGATTCCTAAAGTTATTGCACGTTATCAAAAAGAAATTAATGTTGTCAACAAAACATTAAGTCAGGTTGAGCAAATAAAGCGATTTAGATTAGTTTGTGAGGATTGGTCGACTGCATCAGGAGAGCTTAGCCCTACTCTTAAATTAAAAAGAAAATTTATTGCTGAGAAATATAAAAGTATTCTTGAAAATATATTTAGCCGATCGGCGGATAGTGAAACTTTAGACGAAGTAATTAACAAGGCCAAAGGGAAGAAGTAATAAAGATAAATCTTTAGTACGTTATTATCAATATGTAATAAGCAATGCAGATTAAAAGAACATTTGATTTTCTTGAAAGGTATAAGAATGAATTTCCCGGTAAACTTGCAATTGCTAATAAGCTTGATGGTAAATGGATAGAACACAGTATTGAGAGTTATGCAGAGCAAGTTGATTCTGTTAGTCTTGCTTTGTTGTCTCTTAATATAAAAAAGGGTGATAAAATAGCTACTCTTTCAAATAATTGCCCTGAATGGAATTTTGTTGATTTAGGTTCTGCTCAGATTGGAGCAGTACACGTACCCATCTATCCTACTATATGTGAGGATGATTTACGAATTATTTTTGAACAAGCAGAAATTAAAGTCTTGTTTGTTTCATGTAGTGAATATTACAAACATATTCAAGCCACTCTTAATGAGTTTAGCTCTATTGAGTACATTTTCTCATTTGAAGCTATCGAAAATATTAAGAGTTTCAATGAACTTCTGGATATTGATAAGACTGATGTTCGATTAGTTGAAGAATTAAATAATATCAGAAGTCAAATAACAGAGGGTGACCTTGTTTCAATAATCTATACATCTGGTTCAACCGGCAAACCCAAAGGTGCAATGCTAAGCCATAAAAACTTTGTGAGTGATGCAATAGCAGTTGCTAAATTGCATCATTTAGACTCAAAACATAAGGTTCTTAGTTTCTTGCCACTCTCGCATATATACGAACGCACGTTTCATTATTCTTATTTATATCTTGGAATTGCGATCTATTATGCCGAAGGTTTGCACACAATAGTAGATAATATGAAGGAGCTGAAAGTTGATGGATTTCTTACGGTTCCCAGATTACTCGAAAAGATATACGATCGATTTATTACGGCAGGTAAAGCATTGCCGGCATTTAAGAAAATGATATTTTTTAGAGCAATAAATATAGCCCTTCAGTATAAAATTGGGAATAAGAGTTATTTTTATAAAATAAAACTAAAAATTGCAGACCAGCTTGTATTAAGACACTTACGTGAGGCTCTTGGGAATAATATTTCTTTTGTGGGCTGTGGAGGAGCTGCTTTACAAAACAGACTCGAAAGAGTGTATCATGCTGCAAAAATTCCGGTTTATGTTGGATATGGTCTTACAGAAACATCGCCTGTAATATCAGTTAACTATGGCAAGCATCCAAATATAAAATTTCGAACAGTTGGAAAAGTTTTGGATATTTGCAGCGTAAATATTGCAAATGATGGCGAAATACTGGTAAAGGGTTCAAATGTAATGAGTGGATATTATAAAGACGATATTAAAACATCTGAATCTTTTACGCCTGAAGGATGGTTTAAAACAGGGGATTTAGGGAGAATTGACAAAGCCGGATTTTTACATATTACAGGGAGGAAGAAGGAGATATTCAAAACTTCAGGTGGCAAATATATTGCCCCTTCAAAAATTGAGAATAAGCTAAAAGAATCTTTTTTTATTGACGCAGCCTTAATCATTGGGGAGAATAAGAAGTTTCCGGCCGCATTGCTAATTCCAAACTTTATTTATCTACACGACTGGTGCAACCTGCATAATATTAAATTTAAGAATAACAGGATACTTCTTCAAAATCCTAAAGTTATTGATAGATATAGCAAAGAAGTAACAAAATGCAATAAGAGCCTTGGACAGTTTGAGAGGATTAAGAAATTCATCTTAATCTCGGATGAATGGAGTACGCCAAGCGGTGAAATTACCCCAACACTAAAACTAAAAAGAGACTTTATTACAAAGAAATACCGTAAGTTGATAAATGAGATTTATGAAGAGGATGTCATAGAAAACTCATATCCCAAAAGAATTAAGTTGGGAATTCTGGCAAAAATACCAAAGTGGGGACAGTAAAAATCACACTATATTAGGGATTGAAGAAACCAAAGTGGGCGATTTTTTTATGTTAAAATATTCAATGATTTGCTTAGCTCATCAAAGACACTGTATGACAGGCAATAATACCGGCAGTCTCTGTCCTAAGTCTTGTATTTCCTAAGCTCACCGCCTCGTATCCGTGTTCAATTGAATTCTTTACCTCATTTTTTGAGAAATCACCTTCAGGACCTATTAAAACAATTTGCCTTGCCCCTTTATTAATACTATCTTTTAATACTTTACGCGGCAAATCATAACAATGAGCAATGTACTTGTCAAAATTATTTTGTTCCTTAATGAAATCTGTAAACTTTGTAAGAGGATTCAATACTGGATGATAAGCAGTAATAGACTGTTTAACAGCCGATGTTATAATCTTATTTAAACGCTCGGGCTTAATCACTTTTCGTTCTGAGAAATCAGTTATTATGGGGGTTATCTCATCAATGCCTATCTCAGTGGCTTTCTCAAGAAACCATTCAAATCTGTCAATGTTTTTAGTTGGTGCTATGGCGATATGGAAATAGTAATTATGTTTTCCGTAGTTTTCTTTTTTATCAATAACTTTAACTATGCAAGCTCTGGGATTATCATCAACAATCAGTGCAGAATAAAAACCTCCTATGCCGTCGATAAGATAAATTTTATCATTTAATCCCAAACGCAATACACGAACGCAATGTTTTGATTCACTTTCGCTTAATTGATAAAGTCCCTCTGAAATATCCGGTGTGTAAAATAAATGCATAATTTCTAAGGCTAATTATTTCTTATTAGTATCCGGTTTCGGCTTTTTCTTTATTGAAATTTTCTTTTCCTTCTTTTTCAACAATCTTTCAATATTCTTTTGGTGGGTAAATAATAAAAGAATTGCAATTATCATCGAAAAAATTACAAGAGAAAGTGTTCTTGTTTGAAATACAATAATAATTAAAATTGGAAAAGAGAAACCGGCAATCATCGAGCTAAGAGAAACATAGCGGGTAGTAACAAGCATGATAGCAAAGATACCTACAGAAATAAGAGCTGAATACGGATGTATTGCAAGCACAACACCAAATAGTGTAGCTACTCCCTTTCCTCCTTTAAAACCAACATATACCGGAAAAATATGACCTATTAAAGCTGCCATGCCAAGTATCAATTGAATATCGATATAGCTGCCACTGGCAGGCATATAATAATCTGAAAAATAAATTAGTTTTACAGCCGCCCAGCCTTTTAGAACATCAATAATAAAAACAGGTATCCCTGCCTTAACACCCATAACTCTAAATGTATTTGTCGTTCCGGCATTTCCACTACCATGTTCCCTTATATCAATACCATAAAATATTCTGCCAATCCATACTGAGGTTGGAACAGACCCAAGCAAGTATGCTACAATTATTAAAATAAGATTGAGAATATAAGGACTAAACATATAATTTATTAAGTACTAAAAGTTTTGCAAAATTATTATTTTATTAGGTTTCTACAACAAAGCTTCAAATCTGCATTAATATAATACCATTTCATAACAAAGCTCAACTTATTTTGATTTCAGCAAAAACTTATCATAAAGATACAGCAGGAATACTGTCAACACGCCAATTGCACTAAAGATTATCCATATATTATAGGGGTGATAATTGTCCCAAAGCATTTGTGTTAAACCATGCTGATCGGTGTGAAGCAAATCAGCAGCCTTCTTCATAAAATCATTAATTGTAAATTTATCGCTTATTTCCTGTATTTCTACCCCCCTGTTTGCAAGTTCTAATTTAAGCAAACTTAATTTGTCAGACATGCTTTGATATACAGGACCTGAAAATACACCGGCTAAATAGTTACCAACGGCAACAGGTAAAAATGAAGTTCCCATATACAGAGCTTCTTTGCCTTTTGGGGCAATTTTACCAACATACTCTGTAAATTTAGGTGAACTTGCCATTTCACCAATAGCAAATATAAATATTGCAAGTACAACATAAAAAGCATTCGAAGTTGCAAATGCCAAACCAATACCAAACGAGACTACAATAATTCCAGATATAATAGCATTGATTGATTTCAGTCTCATTACAATGGTTGAGATTAAAATCTGAAACAGGATAATGAAACCGGCATCAAGGTTAACAAGCATTTCAGGGGCAATTGTTCCTTCCTTGGTACCAATAGCAGATGCAAGAGCCGGCGATATGTCTTTCAACCAATTGTAAATAACTTCGGTGTTAACCCATTGGTCGATAAAATTAGGAAGAGTATAAAACAATTGATTAAACATAGTCCAGAATCCAATCATAATAATTAAGAAAACTGTAAGCTTCAAATCTTTTAAGGCTAAAACAATATTTGTTAATGATTTTGATATTGAAGCAGCAATAGAATCTGTGTTTTCTTTTCTGTCCGGTTCCTTGTAAAAGAGTAAAACCAAAATAAGGTTTACAATTATTGCACTTGCAGCCATAATAAATACAATATTCCATCCATAGATATGTCGTAATTTTGATGAAAAAACAGGACCTACGAAACCACCAATATTAACCATCATGTAAAAGATACCAAAGCCAATTGATGAAGTAGTATCATCGGTTGTTTTTGCAACTGTGGCAGAAATAATAGGTTTAAAAACGGCTGCCCCAAGTGCAACAACCAAAAACGAGAAATAAACAGTTGTGTAACTTGTTACTTGTCCCATCAGGTAATATCCTGATGACAAAATGATAAATGCAATCACAAGCATTCTTTTATAACCGAACTTATCAGCCAAAGCACCTGTAAAAAGTGGGAGAAAATACAATATGGCTGTAACTGTACCCATAATGCTTCCCTTTTGGGTTTGACTAAAACCTAAAGCACCTGTATCAGTCGACTGTGTAAGGTATAAAGCTAATACGGCGAATAAACCATACCATGCCCACCGCTCAAAAAGCTCCATTGTGTTTGCAATCCAAAATGTTCTTGGAAATTTCTTAAATATTGATTCTGACATAATTTATTTTTTTTGCTGAAAACTAATAAATCTAGTTGTAATTCTCCTATTCTCAACTATTATTTAAAGTTTTTTAACTAATTAAGGATTTATTTATTATCAATAAATTCAGTTATTGCATTTATAGCGTTTGATAGTCTATCAGAGTTTTTTCCTTTAATTATCTTATATGGCTTATTCAAGTTCTCAATTTCGTTTTTATAAACATCAAATAAATATTTTCTATTGTCCGGGTTTTCTCTAACAGGGTCATATTCCCATGTAATATCAGGCGAACATAATAAATAAATATCAATTGGGATATTTTTTAATTGTGCACTTAACCATCCGGGATTCTTACCATACACCTCATTGAACCATACCTTTGTAATTATGAGCCAAGTATCAATTAATAATATTCCATTTGCTTTACTTAAATATTCAGATAATTGCTCAATTTGCTTATTTGCAATAGTCTCAACATCGCTATAATTATATTTTCTGTCAAGAGATTCAATATAACTACGAGCATACTCAGGCATAAATACAGTTTTATAATGCTCGGAGAGTTTATTGGCTAGCCAGGTTTTTCCGGTTGATTCAGGTCCTGTAAGAACTACTCTTATAATCTTATTTGTCATGATTTATCTAATGATAAGTTTAATGTCTTTCTCCATTCAACATATCCAACATATGCCATTACTGCATAAACAAAGAACAGAAAAGCTGTTATTATCAAATCTTTGTAGATATATAAACCAAGTGAAATAAAATCAACAACAATCCAAATAAGCCAATGTTCGATAATTTTTTTTGCAAGCATCCATGTTGCAACAATACTAAGTGCGGTTGTAAATGAATCCCAGTAAGGTAATGGTGAATCTGTATATTCTATTAAGAGAAACGCAATTACAAGAAACAACACAAAACTGTTAATTAATAAAATAACCATCAGAGTTTTTGATAATCTCTTTACGGGAAGTGAATAAGAGCCTTTTGGTCTTTTACCAAAGACCCACAAATACCATCCAAAAATGCTTATTGCAACATAATAAACCTGCAATGACATATCAGCATAAAACTTTGAATTATAGAATACTATAATATAAGCTAGTGATGTAGCAATACCGAGTGGCCATAATAAAATGTTTTGCTTAATCGACAGAAAGAGATAAAGCAATCCTGTTATTGTACCAAAAATCTCAAGCCAGTTATCAATTATGTAATCTATCATCTTTTAGTGATAATCTGTTTAAAGTAGAATTAAGAGATTAAGGATTTAAAATTGAATTATACTTTTTCTTATTACGAATAAGCTCATAAGCTGTTTTAAAAGCCGGATCCAAACGATTAATTATAATAAAGTACTCTTGGTTGCTGTACAAATCTCTTGCAAACAAAGCTTTAATATGTATTTTCAATCTATCATAAGCTAAGTTTAATTCTTCCGTATTTTCTTCAATTCCTTCGCTACTGGCTTTCTTAACCAACTCGTTGATAAGAGTTGAATCAACGATAAAGTTTGAGTCAAAAGATTCAAAAGTCGGATATTTAGTTTTAAATAATTCTCTGTTTTTATCAATCTTATCTAAAACAAAGTTACTCAACACACCTTTTATAATAATATCTCTATAATAGTCGGTGTATGAGATAGTGTCGAGAGGAACAAAAATATCCGGCATGATACCGCCACCACCATAAACTATCCTTTTAGATACCAGTGTTTCATATTTTAATGAATCGGCAAAATGGATGCTATCCTGATTTGTTAATTCACCCCTACTCATTCGTTCCCTCAAGTCGTTTCTGTACTCATCAACCCCTTTATTATATGGTCTTTGTATTGAGCGACCGGTTGGGGTATAATAATGTGCTATTGTAACTCTTGTTGCCGAACCATCAGGTAAGTAATATTGCCTTTGTACTAAGCCTTTACCATAACTTAGCCTACCGATTAAAACACCCCTGTCCCAGTCCTGTATTGCTCCAGAAACAATTTCACTTGCCGAGGCAGTACCTTCGTTTATTAATAAACATAGCCGTCCTTTTTCAAAATCACCTTTTTTTGTTGCAAGTTTATTGTCCTTTTTACTTTTACTTCCTTCGGTGTAAACAATAAGCTTTTTATCCGTTAAAAACTCATCTGCAAGTTCAACAGCCATATTCAAATAACCGCCGCCATTACCTTCAAGGTCGAGTATCAAATTCTTCATTCCTTTCTCCTGAAGTCCGGCCAAGGCTTTTCTAAACTCATCCATTGTGGTTTTTGAAAACTTATTAAGTTTAATATATCCATCACGTCTATCTATCATATAAGCAGCATCAACACTATAGATTGGTATTTTATCCCTTGTAATCGAGAACTCAAGTATCTCATCAATTCCCCGCCTTTTAACTCCAACTTTAACCACGCTACCTTTTTTGCCAAGTAACTTTTTTCGAACATCTTTAGTTGTTATGCCTATGCCGGCAATATTTTCACCTTCAACACTAATTATCCTGTCACCTGACCTGATACCAACTTTTTCTGATGGACCTCCTGATATTGGTGTTATTACCATTAGTGTATCAAATAGTATGTTGAATTGAATACCTATTCCATCAAAACTACCTTGTAGGGGTTCGTTTAAACTTTTAACTTCATCTTTGGTAATGTATACGGTATGAGGGTCTAAATCTTTTAACATTGCAGTAATAGCCGTTTCAACAAGTTTTTCGGCATCAATGGAATCGACATAATACTTATCAAGCAGATCCAACATTCTGGTAAACTTTTTAATTTGTGGCTGGATTTGCCCCACAGAGGCAATGCTTAGCAGTAAAAGTATACTTAAAGTTGAAATTATTTTTTGCATTTTATTTTTGAATTAGTTTAGCCTACACATAAATAAATCTCAGACTATTAATTATTATATTATTAACTTATTACGCCGGAGCCAATCAATTCATCATCAAGATAAAAAGCAGCAAACTGACCCGAGGTAATTCCTCGTTGTTTTTCTTTAAAGAGAATATATAAACCCTCATTTCGATTATACAATCTTGCCAGTTGTAACTTTTGCCTATACCTTATTCTCAGCATCAAATCGCGACTTTCACCAATATTCAATCTAAGGTCTTCTCGTATCCAGTGTACTTCATTTGCATTGATAAACAAAGCTCTCCTGTTTAAGCCCGGATGGTCATGCCCCTGGCCTGTATAAATGATATTATTCTCTATATCAGTTGATATAACAAAAAGTGGTTCTTTTTTGCCTCCAACATTTAATCCTTTCCTCTGCCCTATTGTATAAAAATGTGCACCCTTGTGCTTTCCAACAACTTCGCCATTTCCTCGAAAATAATAATAAGGTCTGGCAATATCCTTTAATTCTTCGTCACTAGGGTTTGAATCAAAGAGTACATCTTTTCGCTTATTGTAAAAGGCAGCATCTTTTGCTATTTCGATAATATCTCCTTCTTTTGCTTTTAGCTGTTGCTGAAGAAAAACAGGCAAATCAACTTTTCCAACAAAGCAAATTCCTTGTGAATCTTTTCTTTTAGCTGTAGCAAGCTCAATTTCTTCGGCAATCTTTCTTACTTTAGGTTTTTCAATATCACCAATGGGAAACATAGCCATTTTTAACTGTTTTTGCGAGAGTTGACAAAGAAAATAGCTTTGGTCTTTATTATCGTCGCTACCTGCAAGTAATCTATACACTGTTTTCCCATTAATGGTGATTTCGTCTTTGCGGCAGTAATGACCTGTTGCAACCAGTTCAGCACCAAGCTCTTTTGCAGCATCTATAAAAACATCAAATTTTATTTCCCTGTTGCACAAAACATCGGGATTTGGTGTACGCCCTTTTTCGTATTCGGAGAACATATAGTCAACCACTCTTTTACGATACTCTTTGCTTAAATCAACCGTATGAAAAGGAATGTTTAATTTACGAGCAACAAGTTCTGCAAAAACCACATCATCATCAGCCGTACACTCACTTACAATCAAGCCTGTTGTATCGTGCCAGTTTTTCATAAACAATCCAACAACATCATATCCTTGTTCCTTTAGCAAGTATGCAGCAACACTGGAATCAACCCCTCCCGAAAGTCCTATTACAACACGTTTCATAAATTAAACTTAATAAGATGCATGTTTATCTTGAATGTCTGTCCATATCACGTTTTGCATCTTTCTTTTTTAAAGACTCACGTTTATCTCCAATTGTTTTACCTTTTGCCAATGCAATATCAATTTTAGCATAACCATTCTCAGCTAAATATAATTGTAAAGCAATAATTGTGTAACCTTTTTCTTTTATTTTCTTCTCTAACTTTTTCAACTCTTGTTTATGCAACAATAGTTTTCTATTACGCTTTGGTTCGTGATTGTTAAATGTTGCAAATTTATACTCTGCAATATGTAATCCCTTTATCCAAAGCTCATTATTGATAAATACACAATAGGAATCAACAAGGCTGGCTTTACCTTGTCTGATAGATTTTATTTCGCTACCGCTTAGTACAATGCCCGCAGTGAATTCATCCAATATCTCGTAAAGATAAGCTGCTTTCTTATTTTTTATAGTGATGTTTGCCTGCATTACAAAGTATTCTTAAACCGAAATAGTACCCGACACTGGTAATAAACTAGTTAAAATTTTATCTATTGCTTCAGTCGTAGCAAATAAAACAATAACAATAATTATAATAAAACTCATTTTATTCCTTTCCGGTGTATTCATTAAAGGTCCTATCCCCGACCAAAGCAGATATAAAGTATAAATATAAAACAAGTTAACAAAAAACAGCGATGAAGCAAGATTTGAAATAAATGAAGCTACAAATATAGGTGTCGATGAATAGATGATTATTTTAAATGCAACTGTTTTATCATTATCAGACAAAAAACTTGGAGCAACTTCTTTAATTATTAGTGCCGATATATACATACCGAAGTATAATGAAAGAAAATCAACAATTGCATACAAAATAGCATAGAAAGACAAATTAATACCGAATTTAGACAGACCAAGAAATCTGGCAACAGAAACAAGAACAATTAAAGGCAAAGCATAATTTCTTAATACGGCTTTATAATCATCATTGTCATTAGCAATAACTAGCCATTCCAAAACCGGTTTAGAAATAATATTCTTAATTCTTAATAAAATCCACTTAATATCCATTCACAAAAGTTATAGTGTGCAAAAGTAAGATTTTCTTATTTTAAACTATTGGTGTCCGATAAAATAATTTTTTCTTGAGGGCTAATGCCCGCTGTTTTCAATATTTTGCTAAGCCCAGACTTAAGTAAGCTCTTAATTAATAGACCTTTCGAAAGGACTTTATTATATCCTTATAAATTACACCTATATATTTTGGCATAACATTCCCAAGATACTATTCCGGTAATAACCGGAAATTAGTGATATTAATTGTACTTTTGAGAAAATGATTTTTGCATTATTTCAATAAATTAAGATGACAGAAAAAGAGTATAAATTAATCTGCATATTGGGTGCTACCGCTACGGGAAAAACTTTGCTTGCCGGTAAACTTGCATTAGATATTGATGCGGAGATTATAAGTGCAGATTCAAGACAGGTTTACAGGGAGATGTCGATTGGTACAGGCAAAGATATTGAAGACTATAATATTGAAGGTGTAGAAATACCCTACCATTTGATTGATATTGTTGATGCCGGTTATAAGTATAATGTATTTGAATACCAACGCGATTTTCTCAATGCTCTTTCCGATATCAGTTCTCGGAACAAAAAAGCCATTCTTTGCGGTGGCTCAGGTATGTATATAGAAGCAGTTTTAAAAGGATACAAATTAATCAATGTTCCAAGAAATGACATCCTTCGCTATTCTTTTAAAGACAAGAGCGATGATGAATTAAGTAAGATTCTTTCATCATATAAATCACTGCATAACATCAGCGATACATCTTCGAGAAAAAGACTTGTCAGAGCCTTAGAAATTGCTGATTACTATTCTAAACATACTGATATCGACACTTCTTATCCTATGATTAGCTCTATCATCTTCGGTATTAAGTTCGATCGTGAATCCCGTCGCCGGCGGATTACCGAAAGATTGAATTACAGATTGGAACATGGTATGATAGATGAAGTAAGGAACTTACTTAATTCGGGAATAAGTCCTGAGCAACTTATTTTTTATGGTCTTGAATATAAATTTCTAACGCAATATCTTATAAATGAACTTTCGTATGATGAAATGTTTAATAAGCTGAATACAGCTATTCACCAATTTGCAAAACGACAAAGTACATGGTTCAGGCGAATGGAAAAGAATGGTTTTATTATATATTGGCTTGATGGATATATGTCTGTAAAAGAAAAGATTGATAAAATAAATTCTATTATCAATAAAGAAAGTTTTATATAAATTTGTTTTTTAATAGAAATTATACTTATCTTTGAAATGGGTTAATAATTTGATTGAAATGTTAGTTTTTTCATGATTAGAGGTTTTGGTCCCGGCTGTTTCAGTCGGGACTTTATTTTTGAGCTAAACTACGTTATAATAATTATTTAGACTAAAAATAGCTATAGTATTACTCATCATATTTAAGTATGAATATATGTGTATCTATTGTAAATACACAACTAGAATACTTTTACGGTATATAGATTTTTTTATATTATTTCTTCCTTTTTATTACCTAAACTGTATGAAAAGCTATTGTAGGACTGTTGAGAAATACTGATATATTGTACTGTTTAAAGAGCTTCTACTTTTTTTCCGCACTGTGGCTATTTAGATATTAGGGCTAGGCCCTTGCTGTATGGTTCCGCACTGTGACTACTTTTAGGAATTAAATAGAATCTTAAATGCCCTTAGTTTCAAACGGTGTCGTAGACTTTCTTTGTTGATTGCTTTTGGTTTATAAAAGAGAATTAATAATACGGGTAACAAAAACATATCTGAAATAAGTGCAAAGAACAAAGCTACAAAAATATTGAAACCTATAGTTACAATACTCTGGAACTCTGATATCGTAAAAGTCAGGAATCCTGAGGTAAGAATCAAAGAAGTAATGATTATGGCTTTTCCTGTAGTCAGGTAAGTTCTTCTCAGAGCAATAATAAGCGATAAACCCTTGTTAAGCTCAAGCTTAAGTTTGCTTAAAAAATGGATGGTATCGTCAACTGCTATTCCAAAAACAATTGAAAATATTAAAGCAGTTGAAACTCGTAAATGAACTGAGGTAAATCCCATTAATCCTCCAATTACAATTAATGGAATAGTGTTTACAATAATTGAAATACTTACCAAACGCCAAGACCTGAATAACAATCCGATAATTAGGCCAATAATAATAAAAGCAATACCCAGACCCTTTAAAAGTTTTGTCGAAATATTATGGTTTGTATTATCAAGCAATTGAGCTACTCCTGTTATGTGAATATCAAAAACATCAAAATCTTCGTTACTATTAATAAAATCGTTGAATGCTTTGTTTTTTGAAGCTATTGCAACACTTCCCAAATCATAAATTCTTCCGCTTATCCGAATCCTTTTGCCGCTTTTGTCAATAAAAGATTTGAAAATATCTGGCTTATTAAGGCTCTCAATATTTGATTTAAGAATTGACAGTTCATTTTCATTCTTTGGGATACAATAAAAGTCAGAATTACCACCATGCACCGACTGATTAACATTTTTAATTATTGTTAATGGCGAAATAATAAAACCTACTCTGTAAGTATTTTGTAGATAGTATTCAATATTATTTAAGTTTCTAAGTACTTTTAAATTATATATTGTTAAGGAGTCGGAATTAATATCTACACCTATCTCAACAGGTCTGATTCCTGAAAAATTATCTTCGAAAAAATTCAGATCCTGCATTAAAGAGCTGGTAGGACTAAGATCGTCAAGAAATGAATTATTTACAACTATTTTACTTATTCCCAAGGTGAAAAATGCTGTAATGACAATACTTGTAATAATAATAAACTTTTTGTGTCTTATCACATACAAGAATAATTTATTTAAATATTTAGCCCAGAACAAATCTTTAATATTCTTTTTTGAGATGCCAGGAATTGGTCTGAGAATAAATACTGCCGGTAAAACGAAAATAGAAATGAGATATGTTAAAAGTATTCCCAAGCCAGAGATTATACCAAATCTCTGTAAAGGAATAACATCTAAAACTACAAGTGAGAAAAATCCAATTGCAGTTGTAAAAGATGTTAGAAAGGTTGCAAGACCGATTTCTTTAAGCATTGTTTTTATTGCCGATATCTTATCCTCCCCTTTTCTTAGTTCTTCGATGTATTTTGAAATTATATGAATACCGTCAGATATACCAATAACAAATATTATTGTAGGTAAAATTGTAGTAATCATGTCGAGATGATTACCTGATAGTTGAATTATTGCAGCAATTAATATTAATGAAATAATCAGGATAATTCCGGGGAGCCAAATACCCCAGAAACTTCTAAATGTAAACCATAAAAACACAATTAATATTAAAATTGCTACAAGGCCAAGTAAGATAATATCGTGGTTTATCCTTCCAACATAGTATTTCTGGGTTTTTATATTTCCACCAAAGTGATATTCTGAAAAGTTGTAATGTTGTACTAAGCTATCAATCTCTTCAAGTAAAAGGTCATCATATTTCTTATCCTTAATACTATCTTTTTTTATTAAAATACTAATTGATTTTGCATCTCTAGAAAAGAATGAAGCTATTAAATCCGGATTGTTATAGATGTGTATGGAATCCCGAACATACCTGTCCGCTTTATCGAAATGCAGAATCGGAACAGGGATAAAGCCCATAGGCGATTTTACATATCTAACCATATTTGTTGGCGACTGTATCCCGATAACCTGTTCTAAGCCGGCAATTTTATCACTCAGAGAATCAATCTTTTGCAGAAAATCGTAATTAAAAATACCTGTATTACTTTTAATTCCGATAAGTAAAAAATCATTGTTACTTTCAAAACTATTTTTAAACTTCTCGTAGTAACGTACATCAGGGTCTGTAGTAGAAAAGAAACTTTCAATATTGTAACTGAACTTTAATTTTGAAAGAGGCAATAAAGCAGCAATTGTAATTACTACAATAGCTACAATAACAGTTACAGAGAATCTTCGTACCACTTCAAAATTATTTAATTTTCAAAATCACGAACATACACAATTATTAGCTGGAAACAATATACTGATTTTATGAAAATATTTAGAACCCTACTTTATTCGGTTAAAGATTCGATATCGGAGAGAATAGGTTTATTATTAATAAAATCGAAAAGAGTAATTTTTCGAATATTAAAATAATAACTGTAATAATTACGAAGTGCAGATACATAAGCTCTACGCTTTTGGTCTTTCTCGGTAAAAGCAACATTAAGTTCAAGAACATCAATTTTGCCAATCAAAAACCGTTGTTTCGAGACCTCGTATCGATACTGTGCTATTGTATCAGCTTTTTGGGCATTTAATAATTGCTCACCCTGAATATTGAATTGCTTGACTTTTAAATACACATCTTGCTCAAAATCAATTTTATTTTGCCTGACAGAGGTTGCAATAACTTCTTGCTTCGATTGTGCCATCTTAACTCTACCTGTCCCTTGTCCCCAGTCTAAAATAGGAATTGCAAATCCAACATTAAGCTGTGTACTGTTCAAACTATTATCGGGATTGGTGTAAATATTATTTGCTTCGTTTGCCGAAGTGTTAAGGCCATATTGAGCAAATAAATCGAGTTTAAACCCCCTCTCCGCTTTAGCCCTTGCAACATCCCTCTCTGCCTGAATCATTTGCCTGTCGTAGGATAATATCTCCGAATTGTTTTTTAATGCTTCTCTTAAAGCAACAGAATAATCTATTTCCAAATCAGGTTTATCTGTGGGAACAACTAATTCAATCTTTACAGATTCGTTAAATCCCAGGAACGAACGCAAACGGAATTCACTAATCTCCAGATTCAACTTTGATTGCCTCAATTCAGACTTAGCATTAAGAAAGCTTAATTCCATCTGAAGTAATTCGTTTTGGGCAATAGTACCTATGTTGAATCTGCCTTGAGCAATGTGATAGAGAGTATCGGCATTATCAAAATTATTCTCGGCTATAACATAGTTTATCTGTGCTAATATTAAATCGAAAAAATTGTTAACTGCTTTAAGTGAAACCTGTTCCATTGTTTCAACGTACTGTTTCCTGGCTTCTTCGTATTTTACAGGCTCTATCTTTCTGTCCCATTTTAATTGGTTAAAACCAAATAAAGGTTGTGAGAAACCTATGGTAACCGGACTCGAAGTAAAGTATCTCAACGAACTCTCAAAATTATCTACTTGCATCAAATTCGATTGCATAAAGATTCTACCACCTGTTAGTCCAATATTTTGATTAAGTGAAAGATTCAGATTTGATTGATTTGTATTATGTTCAACTAATACCTGTTCACCATCCTGCCATTCCTGCGAGATTGAGTTATCGAAACCTACAGCTGTACCGCTTAATGACAAGGCAGGAAGATAGGAAGCTTTAAAACTTCTGTATTGCCAATAGCTGCCTCTAAAACTATGTTTAGCGATAAGTGCATCGTAGGATTGTTCTTTTGCCAGATTAATAACTTCGTCAAGGGTAAGGAGCATCTTAGTCTCCTGAGCCGATATATTTACTGAAATAGCAATAAAGAAAAGAAAAATCTTAATTCTGTTCATGTCTCAAATTTTATTCATATCTAAGTGATTCAACAGGGTCTCTTTCTGAAGCATTTTTGGCAGGAATATACCCGAATAATATACCAACTGCTGCAGAAACTCCAAAAGCAATTAATACGGAAAATACCGAAACTACGGTTTTTATTTCAGCAAAACGAGTTACCAGATAAGATAATAAAATACCGAGCAGTATCCCAATTACCCCGCCAACAATTGAAATCAATGTTGATTCTGCAAGAAACTGTACCACAATATCTTTGCGTGTTGCACCTATTGCCTGCCTAGTACCAATCTCACGTATACGCTCCATTACCGATGCCAACATAATATTCATTATTCCAATTCCACCTACAATCAGAGATATGCTGGCAATTGCACCAAGTACAATATTAAAAATATCTTTAGTCTTTTGTTGTTGTTTCAGCAGTAATTCGGGAACAGTAATATCAAAATCCGCAAGTCCCTGGTGTCTTCTGTTTAAATATCTGGCAAGCAGCTTTGTAGTTGGAGTTAATTGTTCTGTTTCTTTAACCTGAATTATTAGTTTGTCAAGTTGATTATAGTTCTCGGATTTTGTCTCTGATGATGATGAAACTGAAGCAGAACCACCATCGAAAAATATCATATTACCACTAAGTTTATCAGCCGTTATAAGAGCTCTGTTTTTGTATCTCAGTAACATTGTTCTTATTGGCAAATAAATTTTATCGTTTGAATCACCAACATCAACTTTACCGGCACCTGAAGAGGTAATATTACGCTTTTCGAGAACACCCATTACAGTTAACCATTCGTTTCCGCATTTAAGTTTCTTTCCAATAGGATTACTTGATTGAAAGAAACGGTTCTTTATTTTAGAACCAATTATACAAACCGGCATGCCATGATCCATTTGGTAATTGTTAAAATACTTACCTTCCTGAAGTTTATAATCAAACAAATCGAAGAAATTATTAGTAACCGCTTCGAGATTTACACTTTTTCTTCTTCCGTTAAGTATAACATAAGAATCGAGAAAGATGTGAGGGCTAACTTTATTTACAGTCGGAATTATTTCTTTAATTCCCTCTGCATCAGCCATTGTTAGACCTGGAGAAAATTTATTGTTTGTTTGCTTTTCATCAGAATCCGATTCGTCACTAATATCAAGAATTGGTGTAACTACAATATTATTCACACCTACAAGTTTCATTTGTTCCAATATTTCTTGTTGGGCACCATTTCCAATAGCTAACATTGTAATAACAGCTGCTACACCA
>JANTGP010000033.1 GCA_024762835.1 Bacteroidota bacterium | reverse complement strand
TTTCAAACATAAAAAAGGGTAGGAGTAATTCAATTGCTAATAAAAATAAACTGCCAATAAATGCTTAGCCCATTTATCAGCATTTAATTACACGTACTTATTTTTGCATAAAATGAATAAATAATTATTTGGAAATGTCTTTATCGGATATATCGAATTATCATCTTTTTTAGCTTGTATGTATGTATGTATGTATGTATGTAATCAAAGTTGAGACAAGCCGGTTGCGGTAGCAATTGTTCTTTCTCCATTATGCCACTTAGCATAAATATGTATGTTGTTAATACCATAAAAACATAATTAAAATTTACTAAAAAGGGGGCAAACTGCTTTACTCATATATATTAATACCAAAAATGCCAATTTTTCACCCCCCTAAATGCAATTATTTTCAATTTATCACGTTATTTATATTAATTCTAAATAGCAAAGTGGCATGTAATACCAATTGTATTTCAAACCCGATGCCTATCGGGTGAGCCTTATGTTATCCGATAGGTATCGGTTTTGAAAACTATCCAGAGAAAATCGGGATAAATGCCGATAGATAAATGAAGAGCTTTAATAAACAAAATTAAAATAATTATTTATCCATCCCAATCCCTTCACCAAGGGCGAGATTAAAAAACAGTCAAGCTATTTCAGTACTGCACAACAGGCAAATATTAAAAAATTTCGTATCTTTGATTTCAAACATAAAATTAATTGTTATGAAACGGATTATCCTAATATTACTTATTTTCTTTAGTAGTTTGTCTCTGCTCTTATCTCAAACACCAGAGATTAAATGGTGGTACGATATCAACGATTCATCTTTTGGAAATTCTGCTATTGCCGATATAGATTTTGACGGTTTGCCGGAGATTGTATTCAGTTGTTACCGCAACGACAGTATGGTATATGCATTAAATGCCGAAGATGGCAGCCTGCTATGGAAATACAATACAGGTGGTTGTAACGATGCTGCACCTATAATCTACGATGTTGATAATGATGATACTTTAGAGATTATTGTTGCTTCGTCTTGTACGCCGGCAACCTTCTGTTTTAACGGGACAAACGGCCAGGTTGAGTGGTTTACCTTCTTACATGGAAGTGATTCACCCCCAACAATAGCTGATATTGATAATGATGGAAAAACGGAAATATTACATGGTAATTTCGGGGGTTATGTTAGTTGCCTAAACGGCGAAGATGGTAGTATTAACTGGGATATACTTGTTGACGGAAATTCCTGGATACAAACAGCAGCTATTATTTTAGATGCTGATAATGACGGTCATTTGGATTTTATTGTAGGAAACTGGAGCTTTGGTTCTAACCATAAAATTTTCTGTTATCGTTGCGACAATCAAAGCCTGCTATGGGAATCTGATTTGCCCAATGATTATATGTATCACGGTGCTGCTTTTGCAGATATCGATAATGACGGTTATATGGAAATAGCTATCGGAACCTATGATGGTACTTTGCTGGTTTTAAATGCAGAGAATGGTAGTCTGAAGTGGGATTTCTCTTTCCCCTCTCCTCTTTATATGGGAGCTGCCGTTTCAATGGCTGACTTAAACAATGACAACAAATACGAGATTGTAGTTTTCGACAATAATCATTTGGGAGTATTAAATAATACCGGTGAATTACAATGGACGTTTGATATTCCAAATTATGGCTCATCTTTTCGAGGTGCGTCTCTTGCCGATATTAATAATGATGACACTCTTGATGTGGTGTTTGGAACGAGTAAAGGACAAGTCTTTGCGTTAAATGGCAGCGAAGGAAATCTTATTTGGCAAGTGGATTTGGCAGCACATATTGATAGTAGTAATTTTGAAATTGACCATGCACCCATAATCGCCGACTTTGACCAAGATGGTTTCTTAGATATTTTTATTGTCGGAGGACATACGGAATATCCCGATACATGGAACAACTACGGAAGAGCATATGCAATAAGCACAAATTCTCAAGGCGGACCTGAATGGACTATGTTCAGGCACGATATTACCCGTTCAGCTGCAGTAGCCATCGCAGATACAACAAATTTCATAGGAAATATTGACAAAGACAATTTGTTTATTGAGGTTTATCCAAATCCGGCATATTGCGATTTTACCATAGAATATAAACTTCAATCTCTTTCGGAAGTAAATATACAGATTATCAATTCACTGGGTATAGTTGAGAATAATATTACAAATGGTATTCAACCGGCAGGTAGTTACTGCAAGCATTTTACTGAAGGCGAAATATCGAATACCAAATTAAATGCAGGAATATATTTTATCCGATTTGAAGTAAAAAATAAGCTCTATTACAAAAAGCTGATTATAACAGGCTAGACTCTGATTATTTCTATTTCGCCGGCAATTCCCAATTTAATTATTCCTGAAGCTTTTACAGTTATCAATTCATTTTGGCGATAGGCAACTATATAGTCAAGCTTGCTCTTCAAATCCTGGCTTATATCCTCAAAATTACCCGGTGACTCTTGTCCACTAAAATTTGCAGAAGTGGAGACTATTGGTTTACGGTAACGTGAAATTAATTCTCTGCTGAATTTTTCGTTTGTTATTCTAATAGCAATACTACCATCATCTGCCACGAGGTTTTCTGCCAAATTCTTAGCTTTTGGGTAAATAATTGTTAATGGCTCTTCATTTACCTCAAGTATTTGGTAAGCAATCTCAGGAACAACATCAACATAGCGTTCAAGCATATTTATTGAGTCAACAAGAATTAACATACTCTTGCTGTTGTCTCTTTGTTTAATTTTATAAATTTTGCTTACAGCTTCTGCATTACACGCATCGCAACCCAAGCCCCAAATAGTATCAGTAGGATATAATATCGTACCTCCTTTATATAAACAATCAATCGAATTCTTAATATCTTCTTTCATCATTAGATATCAGCTAAACAGAAACATTATACTCACGCAAAGCATCATTAAGCGATGTTTTTAAATCTGTAGAAGCTTTACGTTTTCCAATAATTAATGCACAAGGTACCTGATATTCACCGGCAGGGAATTTTTTCGGATAAGTACCCGGAATTACCACCGAACGTTCCGGAATATATCCATTGTGTTCAATAGCTTTATCAGCTGACACATCAATAATCTTTGTTGATGCTGTTAAAACTACATTTGCCCCTAAGACAGCTTCTTTTGCTATTCTGACTCCCTCAACCACTATGCATCTTGAACCAATAAAACAATTATCTTCAATTATCACAGGTGCAGCCTGAACAGGTTCGAGAACACCGCCTATTCCAACACCTCCGCTTAAATGAACATTTTTACCAATCTGGGCACAAGAACCTACAGTAGCCCAGGTGTCTATCATTGTGCCCGAATCAACATAAGCACCAATGTTAACATAGCTTGGCATCATTATAACCCCGGATGAGATAAAAGCCCCGTAACGTGATATTGCATGAGGAACAACTCTCACACCCAATTCAGCATAATTGTGCTTTAATTCAATTTTGTCGTGAAATTCAAAAGGGCCGGCTTCTATTGTCTTCATCTCCCTTGTAGGGAAGTAAAGTATTACAGCTTTCTTCACCCATTCATTAACTTTCCATCCACCATCAAAAGCTTCGGCAACACGTATTTTGCCTTTATCCAATAATTCTAAAGTGGTATTAATTGCCTCCAAAACTTCCTTTGTTTTGATAAGGCTATTATCTTCCCATGCCTTTTCAATTATTAATTTCAGTTCATTCATCAAATTGCAATTTTATTAATTTCTACTAATAATAAAAGACATTGTTTTGCTATAGCTTCCACAAATAAATTTATAATAATACATTCCTGCTGAAATATCTTTAGAATTAATCCTCAATTTATGCCACCCCATGCTATATTCCATTGATTTAAGAGTTTTGATTTTTTCTCCCAAACTATTATAAATAAATACATTAACAAAAGAGCTTTCAGGCAGGTAGAATTCAACAAAAGAGTTTTCGTTAAATGGGTTAGGTGAATTTTGTTTAATAATTATTTTAGAACTATTGTTTACATCAGTAATAATAGACTTAACAATACTGATACCATCATCAGTGTAGCTATTTGAACCTTGTCTCATTTCAGTAATAAGGCAATCCTTTTCTATATCTTCTATTTGTTTCCAAACGGAAAGCGAAAAATTCTCGCCGGTAATTAAACCATCTTTGCTTTCGCTTAATCCGTCATCACCAAATATTGCAATAGACATATTTCCACCCGTAAATACAGAACTGCCAACTAAGTTACCATGTTCATCAGATATAGCAATTTCATCATTAATGTCAGGTTTAGTATCCCATGCAGAAAGTGGAATACCCAAGGTCATATTTGAGTTTGTAACTTTCGCTTTATCAAAATGCTTTGGTTCAATATTTACCACATGTTTCTCTATATTATTTATTGAGTTGGCAGAATATGAGAAATCCATTGGAAAATCCACACTTAGCTTATAAGCTTTACCGGGAAGTAAATCGCCTATAAGGTCAATATTAAATTCAGGCCAAAAAACAAAGCCGTCTTCGTCCTTAAAAATAATCAGATGTGGTAAAATACCTGACTGTGTTATCTCATAAGCAGCCGGCGAAGGCAATTGTTTTGTATAGCCCATTAAACTATACCCATTTAACAAATGGTATGTCGTAAGCTCAGGCACAAGAGGCATACCGCCTAATACAAGTTGCTGCTCAGTTTGCATCTTATATTGATAGCCTTCGCCGTTATTTATATCTCCTATTGTATTCACACCAAAATAAGGCCACCATACAAGTCCATTATTGTCTTTTGAAATAATAAGTTCAGTTAATGGTGCCAAAATATCATCAGCCGACTTACTTGGTAAAGTATTAACATCAATAAAAGTTGACCACATTCCCCAACCCGATCTAAAATTAATATCATGATTAATAAATATCCATATTGAATCGCTGGCTGAACAATAATCTTCAGTAACAGTAACCGAATACTCTCCATAATAAGGGGGGGCAATTGTTTGCGATGTTTCACCGCTTGACCAGTTGTAATCATAATTACCTGCACCTGCATCTAAAACAACAGTAGAATAATCATAAACATAAATGTCTTGACCTAAATCAACTGATGGGTTTGTTATACTTACTGCTGCAGAAACAATACTTTGACACCCTCCTGCATTTGTAACCAGATATGAGATTGTATCTACACCTAAGATATTTGGATTTAACACCGCAGTTCCGTCACCATTATCATTTACTATTCCCATTGATGAGATAAACATTTGAGTATATGGCTCTGCCCAGATCTGTGAAATAAATGAACCACTTATATTCTGAGGGTCAGAATTTAAACAATAACCTCCTTCAATATTATTAATTTCCAGATTTTCAGCATAACCATAGTGAATAATTGTATCAGACAATTCATCATTTAAAGGATTACTTTCCCATTGATAATTAACATCACAAGCAACTATATATACTCCTTCATTTGCCATATCAATATCCTGAGAAAAAGTATAGTTGATTGTATCGCCTACTGCAAAATCCGAGCTCAGTAAAAGATTATCAATATAAGATACTGAATTTACCATATACGACAACTGAAGGCTATCTCCAGAACTAATCATTGACCCTGAAAGGTTTGTAATAGAAATATTTACCGTTGAATTTGATAATGTGCATGAACTCGTTCCTGCATCAACTGAAACAATTTTTAAGTCAGGCCCCACATATGTTGAAAGAATTACATTGTCGATAAAAACGTATTCGGCTTCGATAGTGGCTGCACCGCTTGCTTTGAAAGCCAAGAAATACTCACCTGAAACGGGTACATTAAAAATGTAACTCTCGTTAATGTATGAGGCATTTGTGTTAATGTTGCTTAGTTCAATCATTGCAGGACTTATTAAGCCTGATATATCTTGTGATGTGGCTAAATATAGTTGAAGGTTTTTTATTGATGAAGATAAAAATGATGCATAATCAAATGAAACTATGTATTGCTCCTGATTATCGAAATTAAAACATTTTGTAAAAAGATAATCATCGCCAACAGCACTCTCGTAATCGAAGCCATACACAGGTTCACCCGTTGTATCACTATACCACTCCCAATTTTCACCATCATTATTTCCATCAACAACCATCCAATTATCTGATAGAATCACATTGCTAGCACCATTAAAATCCTGTATATAAGGGCTTGATAAATCAGTTGAAATATCAGATATAACTTTTGCAGATGTGTTGTTAATTGTATCCTGGTCTTGAGTCCAAATAATACCTGCCTCTAAATTAGCACCGTTAGAAAAGTCTGAACTCGTAGCAAAAACAAAATTAGTTGATTGATCCGGCAAAATTGTACTTGAAAAAGTCTCAATAATAGTAGTGGCACCTCCATCTATACTATACCAAACATCAAAACCACCGGCTGCTTGAAGTCCGATATTCTCAATATTAACAATTACATTCACGGTTGCGAGCGAACAACCTGAACTTGGCGAAACAATATTTGATAAAACAAGGTCATAATCTAGTTTTTGACGTATAATGATATTATCCAGCTTTACAATATCATCACTTAGTTTTGTTACAGCTTCGAATTTTATCTGACAAGATGAACCGGCATATACATTCAGGTCGTAGGTTTGATGCTTATATTCCGGAGTTGCATAGATATCAGGATTGTGGTCAATTACTCCATCTTTATCAGCAACAGGTACATCATTAACCAAAACTCTGAACCATGAATATTTGGGTCCATAGCTAAATTCCTGATATAAATCCAGAACTAATTCTAAAGTCGACAAAGAGCTTGCATCAACAGAGCAAGTATAGACCGTGGTTTTATATTCTGCATTATCATTCCATGCCATAGATGATGTTGTAGTATATGAGCCACCTGTCCATAAATTACCATTTCCTGTTCCGCTAATCAAGAGCTCATTTGAGGTAACTGAACTTTGACTGTACAAACCATTGTTATAACCAAATTCGGGTGTTGTTGCCGAAAAATCTTCTGTGAACGGAAAACTTGATATAACGGGAAGTCCTTCAATGCTAAGCGTATAATCCAATGTATTTAATACATTCACACCGTCCAATGAAAATTGGGCTTGGCATAAATAATTTCCGGGAACAGAGAAATCAAAAGCCGAAGAAAAAGTATGAATATAGCTATCACCGGGTGAAAGACTATTTGATACATAATCCCATGTTGATGCTGATCCATTAACTAAATACCTGATATAAAAGTTTGAGATTGTATTTAATCCAAGATTCTCAACTTCAACAATTGGTGTTTCGGCTGAAGAAAGAGCACATAAAGTATTGCTTGGGTGAATCCAATTTGAAACTTGCGGCGAATTTACTGTTGCAGTTTCGTAAATCGAAATATTATCAAAGGCAAAACCATTTAAAGTAGTTGGTATATATCCTGCTTTAAAATGCAAACGAAATATCACATTTGTCATTCCGGTAAGATTAGATAAACTATGTGTAGCCGTAATCCAGGCACCTGAAGTATTTGCCCAACAATCTTCTCCGGTAATTAAAACATTATCGTACCAGTTTTGACCTTCGCCACCAGAGCCCAGGATTGTCCAGTTTAAACCATTATTAACTGAATATTCAATCCATGCTCCATGAATACCTGCAAGAGCATCAGCATAAATATCAAGACTAATTTCCGGAGTTATTAAAGAGGATAAATCAAAACATGGGCTTGTCACCCAGGTATCTGTTTCCTGAGCGTATGAACCTCCAAAATCAGTTTTAAAATAATTGTCGCTCTGATCTGATTTATAATACGGATACCATGCATCAGCAATATGTCCATATTCAAACAAATCATAATAAGAAGCAGGTGTCCCGCTTATGCCGTCAATATTCCAAGATGCATTACTTGAATTAAAACTCTGATTATAAGGGAAAGTGCTAATACACTGACCATTTACAAACTCTATACTTAAAAAGAATAATACAGAGGCAATTAAAATCTTAATTTGAATGTTATCCATACTTATTATATATAATCAATATTTTTTTCACAAAGTTAAGAAAAATGAAAATACAGACAAATCTTCTTTTCAATTAAGAACTGAACGAAATAATTGATACAGAACTACATCTTATTTCAGTGGAAATAATAGGCTCTTGGGATTTAGCAAGTATTAAATCACATTCAGAGCCATCGTATGTTTTAAAATAATACACTTGATATTTATATTGCAAGATGCCAGTATCCTTAATATATAGTTTCGGAGATTTTATTAATCGCTTTATAATATTTGTACGATATGGTATTAGAATAGCATACCCTTTATAAAAACACCTTGACAAATTAGAATTTTATAGTAGGCCATTCTCGCCAAGGTATCTTTCTGCGTCAAGAGCAGCTTTACATCCTGAGCCGGCTGCCGTAATAGCCTGTCTGTAAACAGAATCTTGTACATCGCCGCAAGCAAATACTCCTTCTACTTTTGTTTTTGAAGTACCAGGTATTGTATTAATATAGCCTATTTCGTCAAGCTCTAAATAATCGGCAAAAATCTCAGAGTTTGGTTTATGACCAATGGCAACAAAATATCCGGAGACTTTAATAGTTTCCTCATGTTCGTCTGCTTCGCCTTTTCTCTTTATAAGCTTAACACCTTCAACAGTCTGACCACCAAATATCTCTTTAGTATTGGTTTCAAAAAGCACCTCTATATTCTCCGTTTTCATTACTCTTTCTTGCATAGCTTTAGATGCTCTTAAATAATCCTTACGGACTATTAAATATACCTTATTACATATACCGGCTAAATAACTTGCTTCCTCACAAGCAGTATCGCCACCACCAACAACGGCAACATCTAAACCTTTATAAAAGAATCCATCGCAAGTTGCACAAGCAGAAACACCTGAACCTTTGAATTTCTCCTCACTTTCCAACCCTAAATATTTTGCTGTGGCACCTGTTGCAATTATTACCGAATCAGCTTCAATAAGCTTATTATTATCAATTATCACTTTGTGAGGTTTAGCAGAGAAATCAACTGAAGTAGCAATTCCCCATCTGCAATCAGTACCAAATCGCTCGGCTTGTTTTTTAAAATCTTCCATCATTACAGGGCCGGTAACTCCCTCGGGGTACCCAGGGTAGTTGTCAACTTCGGTAGTTGTGGTCAATTGTCCACCAGGTTGTAAACCTTCGTACAAAATTGGTTTTAGATTTGCTCGAGCAGCATAGATTGCAGCTGTATATCCTGCAGGTCCCGAACCTATGATTAGACATTTTACTTTCTCGGCATCACCCTTAATCTCATTTACTTTTTCCTCTACTGTGTTAAGGTTGTCCATTGACTTAAATAAATCCATTATAATATTGTTTTTAGTTTAAATTTTGAATTTGCAAAAGTACATAATTTAGAAAAATAGAAAAAATGTATTTGGCTATTGAAAAGTTTATTTTGCACTTGTACTATCATTTAAGCTAACGGTATATTCGCTAATGCTAACACCATAGCCTCCCCAGGTGCCCAATCCTCCCTCAATATTAGTTTCTGTTGGGACAGGTGAAGCAAATGGATTCCCTCCGCCGCCGGCGTTTTGCTGAAATGAGTTCCAAAACCTAAATTGATCATAGTCAATGGTACAAAGTTTTATCAACACAGTTTCACCAATTTTAAAATAAAATCTTTCTCTATCATTTGGGTCTTCAAGGTGGTTGTCACCATGATAAACCATAAAAAGCTGGTCTTCCTTCCCATTAAAATTTCTATCGGGGATAACTGAGTTAAAGGGATGAACCCAATTTGAGTCACGACCTAAAGATTTTGTAAAGAACCTGTAATAATTTGTTTCATCGGCAGGGTCACTAAAGAATCCGTAAATATAACCTATACTGTCTTCTTGTTCATTTCTGGGTTTAAACCATAAGCTGTCTATTGGGACAGGATTAGGGATGGTTGTAATAGAGTTTAACACTTTACCTTCTGCTTCAATCTTTAAGGTATATACACCACCCGGCTCACCAATAATGCTCGACCCTGTATAAGTAAGGTAAGGAAAAACATATTGATTAATACCAAGCTGTAAAGTATCGGTTATTATTCCATTGCTAACAGTAACCTGAGCATCGAGAACAAGCGTTTTTGCAAGAAACTCAGGCAACATAATCGTAAAACCACTTATTTCAACTTCAACCGAATCTGAGCCAACTGAATCAAAGTAACCTTGGCTATGAGATAAAAAAACACGAGCAACATCACCCTGTTCAATTGTTCCTTCAACAACAATCTTAGGCTCGTATGCAGGAAAATCAAGCGTTATATCATCAACACAAGAGAACATAGCAAAGAATGCCGACATCAACAAAAAGGCTTTTATATAAATACTTAGATTATCTTTCATTTTCGTTAAAATTTAAAGTTCCACGCAATTGATGGCAATATTGGAAATATAGTAACCTGTTTTGCGAAAGTAGAAAAAACGCCTTCGGTAATATCTCCTTCAAAATCAAAATAAATAAAATACGGATTATGCCTATTGTAAAGATTATATACCGAGAAATTAAAAGAAGACTCAAGCATCTTTGTTTTTTTCAATGTATATGTCAGCGAGAAATCCATCCTGTGATAGGCCTTCATCCTATAAGAATTATAATCGCCATATTCCGTGACAATAGTTCCATTTTCCATGAAATATCGACCCAGAATAGGCGTATAAGTATTTCCTGTTGCATATACAAAAACTATTGAAGCTGTCCATTTATCATTAAATGAATGATTAATAATCAAAGAAACATCATGTCTGCGATCATACTTTACAGGAAACTCCTTTCCATTATTTATATCCTCAAAAATACGAGTGGTTTTTGACAAGGTATAACCAATCCAGCCTGTTGTAGTTCCAAAATTTTTCTTAAAGAATAATTCTAAACCATATGATTGTCCACTTCCAAAAGTAAAATTATTATCTGCATTATCACCAACATTATCACCGGGTGTAGACCCAGGCATATATTCAATCTGGTTTTCAAGTGTTTTGTAATAAAGTTCTGCTGACGCTTCATAAGTATTATCTTTAAAATTCCTGAAATACCCGAATGAATATTGAGTGCCAAACTGTGGTTTAACCACATCCGAAGAAGGAACCCACAAATCTGTAGGCATTGATACGGATGAAATAGAAGCCATATGAATATACTGGTAATTCTGTGTAAATCCGGCTTTTAATGATGATTTTGAATTTAGCCTGTATCTTGCCGATATTCGAGGTTCTAAATGAACAAAACGGACAACGTTCTCTCCTTTTGCATATACAATAGTATCGGTGATTGAGCCTTCGTCATCTTTAATATACCTGTTAAAAGGGCCAACCTGCTGGAAGTATGTAGGTCTAAGTCCAATGTTTAGTTTAAGTTTTTCTGTTACATCAAATTCATCATTTATGTAAATTGCAACATCATTGGCATATTGTTTAAGCATTTCGCCAATATTGGTGTCTTCTTCTTCTGTACTTAATGATACACTGCTTGGAACAAAGCTATGTCGGATAAATTGCCCTCCAAAGCTAATCTTATGATTTATATTGGGGAAATAATTAAAATCAACTGTATAGCTATAATCCGTTATTCCTGAAAACAATTTTAACTCAAAGCCACTTTGGATAATATCAATATCGAATTTATAATCACTATATAGAAGAGTTGAATTTACAAACAACTTATCGCTAAATAAATGGTTCCAACGTAATGATGTAGTGGCATTACCCCAAGGGATATTCATGTGCATATCGTCCTCATTATTATTAAAAGAAAACACATCGCGACCAAAATATGAACTTAAGAAAAGCCTGTCCTTGTCGGATAATCGATAATTTACTTTTGCATTTAAATCGTAGAAATAATAACCCGAACCGGCAAACATTGATGTATCGCTTAAAAATGGTTGTGATATAAAATCAATGTACGTTCGACGTCCTGAGATAATAAAAGAACTTGTATCGACTTTAATAGGACCTTCAAGAGTAAGTCGTGATGATATTAAGCCAATACCACCCTGAGCCTTAAACTTTTTCATATTTCCTTCTTTCATCGATATATCGAGAACAGATGACAAGCGTCCTCCATAATTTGCCGGCATACCACCCTTAACAAGTTTTACATCTTTAATAGCATCGGCATTAAAAACAGAAAAGAAACCAAACAAATGAGACGAATTATAAACATTTGCTCCGTCAAGTAGGATTAAATTCTGATCGGGACCACCACCCCGTACATAAAATCCTGCACTTCCTTCACCGGCAGATTGAACACCGGGTAATAATTGTATTGATTTTAAAATATCAACTTCGCCAAATATTGCAGGTAAAGCTTTTATGCTTTTTACCGGCATTTTCACAGTACCTAACTCAATACTACTCAAATTCCTATCAATCTTATCTGCTTGTATTGTAACTTCATTTGCCAGTTTGCTTGTAAGCTTCAATGAAATATTTTGTTTAACTGATTTATTAAGACTTAAATGTTTAACAATATTTTCATATCCAAGAAAGGAGAAGACAATATCATAGTCTCCCTTTTTTAGAGTTAGAGAGTAATAACCATAGCTGTTGCTAATTGTACCATTCTTAATTTGCTTAACATATACTGTCGCACCGATTAGCTCTTCACCATTCTCAGCATCTCTTACATATCCGCTTATAGTATAATTCTGTGCTGAAATAAGGTTTGAAATAAGTAAAAAAAACAAGCTTATATATATTCGCATAATTGTATTATGTTTTACTACAAATAAGTGATTAAAAAAGATAATTGAATTTATCAATACATAAACACAAATACTTTCATATTGTTGCGTTAATCTTATGCAAATAAAAGAAGATTTATCAATTATAATGAGACGAAAAGATATATTTGGAACTAATTCGGCCTCATACATATTTATAATTAAAAACAATCTTACAGCCAGAGCTATTCAGCACAATAGTTTTTTACACGAATTTAAAAATAAATATCTCTTTCGCCTTGTTTAATCCTTTCAATACGTTTCTCTAATTCATCTGTTTTATCAAAGCTTTCAAGGTCTTTCAGATTTTTATCTACCACCTTCCATCCTTTTTTTGCCACCTCCTCAGTTGCATAATCCTCAAGATATTCAGCCAGAGTAAGAATTGCATTTGGTGTACAAAATCGTTTTATAAAGCCGGGAACCGAAAACTCCATAAAATGCTCACCTGTCCTGCCTGTGCGATAACAAGCAGTACAAAATGAAGGTAAATAGCCATCGTCAAGTAGTTCATCGACAATTTCACCAAGCGACCTCGAATCATTAATTTTAAATTGCTCTTTATTCAGGTTCTGCTTATCGTTTACAGATTCGTGATAACTACCTAATTCCAGTTTTGTTCCACCGTCAATCTGTGAAACGCCAAATTTCATCACCTCACGACGTACATATTGGTTTTCGCGAGCTGTAAGAATTAATCCCGAATATGGAACAGCCAATCGTAAAATAGCAATTAAGCGAACAAACTCATCATCGCTTACAATATACTTATCGCTTTGATTAAGCATAGCGGCATCTTGAATACGTGGGAATGAGATAGTATGAGGGCCAACATTATAGCAAGCCTCAAAATGATTTGTATGTCTGATTAGACCCAACACTTCATATTTCCAGTCGTAGAGACCAAACAAAGCACCAATACCCACATCATCAATACCGGCTTCCTGTGCCCTATCCAATGAGGTAAGTCTATATTCAAAATCCTTTTTCTTTCCTCCCAGATGGTATTTTTTATACATTTCAGGATTATATGTTTCCTGAAAAACCTGATAGGTTCCAATCCCCGCCTCTTTTACAATTCTGAAATCATCAATCTCAAGAGGTGCTGCATTAATATTTACCCGTCTTATCTCTCCTTTTCCTTTCTTTACTTTGTAAACAGTGCGGACATTTTCTGCAATATATTCGGCATTGTACTGTGGATGCTCACCGTAAACCAAAATAAGACGTTTTTGTCCATTATCCTCAAGAGCTTCAACCTCACTAATAAGTTCATCTGTATCAAGAGTTTTGCGTACAGCATCTTTGTTGGTTACTCTAAAACCGCAATATTGGCAATTGTTTGTACACTTATTGCCAACATACAAGGGTGCAAAAAGAACTATTCTGTTTCCGTAAACCTTTTCTTTTAACATTCTTGCACCTGCCTTTATATCTTCAATCAATTCCGGTTCATCAGCCATTAGCAAAACAGCTGTTTCAGCCATCGATAATCGTTCTTTATTCAACGATTTTGCAATTATTTCCTTTACCTTTGCTTTTGTCGGTTTTGCATTATTGATATGTGCCCATATTTCATCAGGGTCGATAAAAGGCTTCATTCTCTCGTCTTTTATACTACATTCTTCGGGATAAAATTTCATAATAAGTGTTTTAAATCATTAAAAGTTATTAGTAAAAATTATAACCTCCTTTTAAAAGTACTGATTTTATATTCAGACCTTTAAGTCTCCCTAGTTTTCCTGTCAACGAGCCAATTTCATCAGTTGTACCAAACAGCACAAGAGAAACAATATTAAAGCCCATATTACGAACTGGTATACCTTGCCTTCCAATGATAGTAGCTGAATGATTTGAAACAATTTGATTAAATGATGCAACGCTCTCATTATTCTCAATGAGTATTATTGCCGTTCCAATTCTCTTTTCCATAAGCAGACAGTCTTCAGGATCAGTTAATTATATTTTCACATTTCCTTGAAGCAGGAGTACCCGCTTCTCAGAGTAAATTTCTTAATACAAATGTATGTATGCAGAATACTGAAAACACTTATATTTATCATGCCAAAGCATGTTTTTTATCATGTTTTGAATGAGAGAAAAAACGGTAGAAATAAATTTATCGCTTTTTGATTGACCAGTACATAAACCACATTCCGATAAGAAGTGATAATATTCCAATTAAAAAAGTGAGGGTAAAACCAAAACTTTCGTAGAATAATATTCCCAAAAGAGGTGCAAAAGTCGCTCTAATTCCGGTAAGAGAAAGATGAATAGCCTGATACTCACCCGCATCTTCATCTTTACAAAAATAAGCAGAGCCAATACTCCATAGCAAGCCCATTCCAGCTGCAAACAAGGCAAAGAAAATATAGGCAATTACCAATAAATAATAAATCTGAATACCCAAGAGTTCAATCTTAAATGGGAAATACTTTGTTAGAGCAATAAAGAATATGTACAAGGCTAAAGAGCCAAATGTATAAATAGCAAAACGGCGTGGGTCAATATTACCCAACAACTTACCAAAAAGAGGCAATAACAAGATAGTTAAGGTAAGATTTCCATTTTTATAAAATGCCAATCCCGAATAATTCAAATGCAACTCTTTATCAAGGAAGATGGTAATTACCGACACACTAATCATAAAGGCAAAACCATAAAGCATAAAACCAATCTCAAAATCACGGTATGGTTTATTTCTCTTTATTATACTTACAAAGTTTTTGGCAGAGCTTAGAATTCCATACATAAAACTTCCTGTAATTTTCAAATCTTCGGGTTGTTTATAGTGTATTCTGGTAAATAAAAACACAGAGCTTATTCCAACAATTGCAATAAATGGATAAATGTAAGAGAAAGCATAATTATCATAATCGAGTAATAAACCGAATAAAAAAGTTGCAAGCATTGTGACAACCTTATTTGCCGATGAAGCCCAGCTGTACAACTTTGAAAAGTTCTCATGCCTGTAACTATTCTTAAGAAACAGATTTATACTGGGATAAATCATTGTGGATGCCAAATAGTAGTTTAAGAATATTCCCAGAAAAAGGAGATGGTAAAAATTGCCTGATAAATATTCTGCCGGAGATGTAGGAAAAAACAGTAGAAAAATAAGTGGTGCTCTTGTAAATATTGAAACATAAATCAAGAGCCTTTTTTTGTTAAGAGTACGCCTAAGTAATTCGTTTACAAACACAGTTGGTATTAATACCACCATGCTGAACTGGAACAAAAACCCCAGCATATAATTTGAGCCGTGCAGACTCTTTAGAAAAATAAACTCATTTAAGGCAAAAACGCCAAACAACACACCTTCGAGAATTGAATATGCAATATGATAACGAAATGTTCGCTTTTCGCCGGAATTTAAATTAAATGAGTTAAACATACTTTTTACAATATGCTTTAGGATGTAAAAATTAAAGAACGGACATTTACCCGTTCTTTAATTTTATTTCTTTACATCGTAAAAGCATCGCTTGGGTGAAAATATTTTTTCCTGTACTTTAAGGTTTTTTATTGCTTTATCAACCTCTTTCTTGTCTATACCCGATAAAACGGCAATCTCACCACCTTTTAATGGCTTATCGCTTTTTACTAAAGTGTCTAAAACTTTTTCCAGTGTGTCCATAATTTCTATTTATTGATTAAAATAGCGATAACAAAAACTAAAGCTGATATGTTCTCGGAAATTACAAATTGGTGATAATTTCTTTTGCATTTTTTAAAGCAGCGGCAATGCCCTCGGGTTTCTTCCCCCCGGCAGTTGCAAAAAATGGCTGACCACCTCCCCCGCCTTGAATATGTTTCGAGATTTCACGTATTATCTTACCGGCATCAAGTTTCTTAGCTTCAACAAGCTCTTTTGAGATTATTAACGAAAGTATGGCTTTTCCATTTATGTTTGCTCCTACAAGCATAAACAAATTGTCTATCTTATCTTTTAGCTGAAAACAAAGGTCTTTAATACTATCACTTGAATCAATTTCTATATTTTCAATGATTACATTTATTCCGTTTATTTCTTCCGACTTATTTTGTAATTCAGCCTTCAGATTATGAATTCTATCCTTTTCAAATTTCTCAATCTTCTTGCTGAGTAATTCGTTTTCGTTAATAATATTCTCAATATTTTTAACAATATGAACAGGCGATTTAAAATATGAAGATATTTGCTCTAAAGTTTCAATTTTATCGTAAATAAAAGCTTCAACTTTTTCGCCGGTAATTGCCTCTATTCGCCTTATTCCGGCAGCTACTGATGATTGTGAGATAATCTTAAACATACCTATATTTCCGGTTGCCTTTACATGAGTACCTCCACAAAGCTCAACAGACTCTCCATATTTTATAACACGAACCAAATCACCGTATTTTTCACCAAAAAGAGCCACAGCACCAAGGTCTTTTGCCTCTGTCATTGGAATTGCACGCTTTTCTTCAAGAGGGATATTTTGTCTTATCATAGAATTTACAATTTTCTCTACCTGCAAAACTTCATCAGATGATAACTTCTCGAAATGAGAAAAATCGAATCTCAGATGATCAGGATTTACCAAAGAGCCTTTTTGTTCAACATGGTTTCCTAAAACTTTGCGTAAAGCATAGTGTAAAAGATGAGTTGAAGTATGATTAAGAGTAATATTATTCCGTCTATCTTTATTTACCACCACTTCAAACAGAACCTCGGGATCGGCAGGTAACTTTTTTGTTATATGAATGCTTGTATCATTTTCTTTTATGGTATCAATAATCTCAATTTTCTCATCACCATATTTGAGGTAACCCGTATCACCAACCTGGCCGCCACTCTCAGCATAAAAAGGTGTAAATTTAAACACTAACTGATATAGCTCTTTCCCTTTTTGTTTTATTTTGCGATATCGCGAAATCCTTACTTCGGTCTTTGTATGATCATATCCTATAAATTCTTCAATCTTATCTTCCCTTAGAATAACCCAGTCTTCAGATTCCTGCAAGGCATCTTTTCGTGACCTGCCTTTTTGTTTAGCCATCTCACCTTCAAACTCTTCTTTATTAACCTCTAAGCCTTTTTCCCTTAAAATAAGCTCTGAAAGGTCAAAAGGGAAACCAAAAGTATCGTATAACTCAAAAGCATCGCGTCCAACAATCTCTGCTTTTCCTTCTTTATTATGCTTCTCAACAATCTGGTCAAGACGCTTAATTCCCGATTCAAGAGTTCGTAAAAAGGATAGCTCTTCCTCATGTATAACTTTCTTTATCAATAATTCTTGTGACAGTAATTCGGGGAATGTATCACCCATTGTTTCAATTAACACCTTAACAAGCTTATATATAAATGGTTCTTTCAGGTCGAGAAAAGTAAAACCATAACGAACAGCTCTGCGAAGAATTCTCCTAATTACATATCCGGCTTTATTATTTGAGGGCAATTGTCCATCGGCTATTGAAAAGGATATAGCCCGAAGGTGATCTGAAATAACTCTCATGGCAATATCAGACTCTTTCGATTCACCATATTTTATTCCCGACATATTTGCTATAGTCTGAATAATAGGTTGAAAAACATCAGTGTCATAATTCGAGGTTTTATCTTGCACAGCCATAACCAGTCTTTCAAGTCCCATACCTGTATCAACGTGTTTCTGAGGTAATTCAACCAAGCTGCCGTTTGACAATCTATTATATTGAATAAAAACCAGATTCCATATTTCGATAACCTGAGGATGATCCTTATTTACCAATAATCTCCCATTAATTGATTTTCTTTCTTTCTCAGGTCTTAAGTCAATATGAATTTCGGAACAAGGACCACATGGGCCGGTCTCGCCCATTTCCCAGAAATTATCTTTTTTTGAGCCATCAATAATATTTTCCGTGGCTAAATAGTTTTGCCATAAATTAAATGCTTCACTGTCTTTTGAAAGCTTATCCTGCTCACTTCCTTCAAATACCGTAGCATAAAGCCGGTCTTTTGGTAACTTAACAACATCTGTTAAGAACTCCCAAGCCCAATCAATTGCCTCTTTTTTAAAGTAATCGCCAAAAGACCAGTTTCCCAACATTTCAAACATAGTATGATGGTAAGTATCGTGTCCAACTTCTTCAAGGTCATTATGCTTTCCCGAAACTCTCAAACACTTTTGCGTATCGGCAATTCTTAAATCAGTTGAATGTCTGTTACCCAGAAAGATATCTTTAAATTGATTCATTCCTGCATTTGTAAACATTAAAGTAGGATCGTTTTTAACTACCATTGGAGCCGAGGGAACTATTCGATGCTGCTTTGATTTGAAAAATTCAAAAAATGCCTTACGTATTTCTTTAGATGTCATTTATATAATTATTAAAAGTTATTAACGTTATCTCAACAAGTTATTCACAATAGCTTGTTAGATGTTGTGCAAAATTAATTTAATTCTTAGATTTGCAGAACTTAAAATTAACTTTATTTAAGTGCAATAATAATTAAAAAATATAATATGGGAAAGACAAGGTATTATTTTGACAATGAAACACTTTCGTATAAGAGAATTACTCTTTCAAGACGTCAGAAAGTACTAAAGAAACTGCCTTTTATTGGAATTACTCTTCTCTTATCTGTCATATTTACTCTTCTTTATCCGATGATTTATGAATCACCCACAGAGAAACAGTTAAAAAGAGAGTTAAATGAGATGAAGTTTCAATATAGCCAAATAAACAAAAAGTTTGACCAAGCAGAAGCTGTACTCAAAGATATTGAACAACGGGATGATAACATTTACAGGGCAATATTTTCGGCAGAACCAGTACCAGCAGAAATAAGAAAAGCAGGTTTTGGCGGTGGTGACAGATATAAAGATTTGAAAGGTTATGAATATTCTGATATCGTAATTGAAACAGCAAAACGAATTGACAGAATATCGAAAAAACTTGTTGTTCAATCAAAATCTTATGATGAGGTAATAAAAATGGCAAAAAATAAGGAGGAAATGCTCGCATCTATTCCGGCTATTCAACCTATCTCTAATAAAGATTTAACAAGATTTGCATCAGGCTGGGGATGGAGAATACATCCTATTTATAAAATCAGAAAGTTTCATTATGGGGTTGACTTTACAGCACCAAAGGGTACACCTATTTATGCTACCGGAAACGGTACAATAAAATTAACTAAAAGATCGAGAATAGGTTACGGTAATGAAATAATTATTGATCATGGTTTTGGATACCAAACTCTTTATGGTCACATGACCAGGTTTAATGTTAAAAAAGGTGATAAAGTTAAACGTGGTGACATTATCGGCTTTGTTGGAAATACAGGAACATCAACTGCACCTCATGTGCATTACGAAGTTCATAAAAATGGGAAGAAAGTTAATCCTAAGGATTATTTCTTTAGAGACCTTTCACCTGTTGAATACAATAAGATGGTTGAACTATCATCAAGAAGCGGAAAGACTTTTGATTAATAAGAAGTGAAAAAAAATATAAATAGCCCATTTGTTTAAATGGGTTATTTTTTTT
>JANTGP010000032.1 GCA_024762835.1 Bacteroidota bacterium | reverse complement strand
GAATTTTATAATGTTTTGAGGTAGCTAATATATGAGGAGCTCTTCCGCCAAGCATATCAGATAAAAAGGCAAAAGCAATAAAAAGGATAACACCAATTCCCCCTGCATACTCATCTTTAAGTAGCAGGCTCAAATTATCCTTATTAATAAATAAACCTACAGTAAGTATACTTCCAACGAGGAATAGATTAATTGTGCTCTTTTTGTATATTGTCTTAATATTTGCCAAGTCATTATTTTTCCATGATTCGGAAATTAGTGCAGAAGAAATTTTTACTAATGATCTTGCAGGGATACTTATTATCATTCCAAAATAAAATGCTACTGAGTAAATCCCTGTCTCGGATAATCCCGATAAGGATTCGAGCATAACTTTATCAATGCTAAAGGCAATAACTCCCGAGGCTCCTGAGATTATACTGAATGCTCCAACTGAAATAATAGATTTTTTTAGTGAAGAATCAACAAAGTGCAAATTAGGTTTAAAACTATTATTTTTATCTGCTAAAGCATAAATAATAAATAATATACCCGGAAGGCTAAAACCCAACATATAAATAAATACAAAGGAACTTAGATTGAGTAAGCCTATGACCATTAGCGAAATGGCTATAAAAGTTCCAAGTTTTTGAATAAATTCTTTAAAGAAGATTCCCTTAATGGCATTAAACAGGATTTTGTAATAATTATCAAAAAGCCCGAAAAAGATTAAGAAAAATGATACGGGTATTATGTAATAAAAGTAGTGAATAAAAAGGTCGTCGGGTGGTCTGTCGGAGTATAAGAAGTACTTTGTTGCAATAATTGCTATGGTAACAATTATAAAACCCACTAACGAAATAGCTACTGCAAGAAAAAGGAAGCCATTGTGCTTACCATCATTAGTCCTAAAATAAGGGAAAAGGCGTGTGGTGATTCCTCCTAGTCCCAAACCGCCAATTATTGAAGCCATTACAGAATACGAAACAATAACATTTACAAGTCCGATATAATCAGGATTGATTCTTAAAGCTAAAATACCTGTTGTTACAAAACCAATTGCAACACCAATATAAGTAATTATCGATCCATTTATTGTTTGCTTCTTAATTATACCCAAGAGTCCTGTTATTAAAGTTTCAGATTCACTACTGGCAAATATACACAACTTGAACAAAAAGCCTAATATTTAAAGGAGTTATTAGAACTCCTCTAAATACTTATTTGTTAAACAACAAATTGACTTTTTTATTGCATAAAAAATCCCCCTGAACTAATTCAGAGGGATTAAAACCACAATTATCGGTATTACTTTACTATTAGCTGCTTTATTGATTTAATCTCATTGTTTATTGAGACACGGACAATATAGCTGCCTTGGGATATTGAACTTAGGGATATGGGATATGTTTGTAAACCGCCAAAACTATTAATATGCTTTGTAGTTACAATCTTACCTGTAATATCATAAATTGAGATTTGCACTGTTCCTGCATCTTGTAAATTCATTTCTAACGAAACAAAATCACTTGCAGGATTGGGATAGAGATTAAGCTCAATATTGTTATTGTTTATAATTGATACACCTGAAGTTGTTATTTCTAAGAGACCTTCGTTTGCATAGACATAAGGCTTTTGTCCTCCTGCAATATAAGGAACACCATCGCCATCTGAATCACTACCGGTTTCGCCTGATTGTTCAGCTTCAGCTAATATCATTGCGTTATAAACCTTCTTAAAAACTCTGGTGTATATCAACTCGGCATCTGTTTGATTACCGGTTAACTTTGCTTCTCTTAATGCACCGGAAAGAATAGCCAGATTCCATGGATTGTAAACAGCAGAATTATCGCCTAAGCTTGTTCTGAATGCCATTGCTTCGGGCACATAGTAGTTATTGATCAGGAAGTTATATGCATCATTGGCTTCAGTTAGATAGTTAGCATCGTTTGTTGCCATATAAGCAGCATATAAACCTCTTATTATTGCAGTATTTGCAGCAAGAGTTTTTGTTGATGTTGCGGCACCTGTACCTATTGTATAGCTGTTGTAATATCCACCTGACGCATCTTTAAAATTATTAAGAATAAAACTTGCTTGTGCAGATAAAGCATTGTCTGCCATTGTTTGTAAAGGTGTACCCGCAAATTCTTCGGAGAATTTTGCTAATGATAGAATTATGTAGGCGGCATTTTCTGCTTTAATTGTTGAACCCATTTCAACCTGAGAGGATGCATTTAGTGTTGATTCATCAACGAAAGTACTTTCAGTACTATTAAAATGCATTGCCATTATATTTAAGAAAAGCACTTTACTTGCACCCATCATTAAATCAAATGGTCCCGGCATTCCTGTAACCGACATATCAGCAGGGAAAGGATATCCGTCAAATGCTTCATGATAAGCCAGGTGGGCAGCATCCGAATTATCATTGGGATTCATCATATTCTTGAAGTTTGAAGTCGCTAACAATAATGATAGCTGGTCGAATAGTTGGCTTGTTTCATCAACAACATCAAAACTTGAAGCCTGAGGAGGAAGACCGCTAATCATTGATTCTGTCACAGCTATTTTTGTGGGAAAATATTTTATTCCGTTTGCCGGATCATATGTTGCCGGATCAACCATTCCTAAATTCGTACCATCATAAGCCAATTGGCTGATAAGGAACTTTGCTTTATTAATTGCAACGGCAGTAAGTACTTGTCCGATATATCCATCCAGGTTATTTCCTCCGTAAAAGATATTATTACTTGGGTCAAAATTTGGACTTCCAACCGAGTCGGGTGAGTTTGTTCCGTCAGCATCAATCCCTTCATCATTTTCATCATGAAAAGAGCCTAACATATCTTGAGCCCAGAAATACTGCTTCCACATTGATTGCCCCATGGCACCAGGATTCAAAGTCATATCCATTTTGCTTCTGTCCCAACGTGTTGAGCCAATGTCCATTTGAAAATCGGCTGCTACTGTTTGAGGCAGGTTATTATTTCCAAAAGCAAAATCGGCAAATTGAGGAAATGCATTTGCAGGAGGTGTTTGATTGGCATTCATCCCAAAATTGGCAATCATCATCATTAACATATCGTCTTCGTTGTAACCGTTAACCATACCGCCTGTGAACATACCATCAAATGTACTGTCTTGCATTGCTGCTTTTTCCATAACAATAGGAGACCACATCATGTGTAAGCCCATTCCCGAACGGCCTGTAAGAGTACCTAAAAGATAACGTGAATATTCATAATTCTCAATTCCTGCCGTATAGGAAAAAGAATCGGGTGAATTAAGAACCATTGGGTCTAAATCATCAAGGTTATAACCAAGTTCTTCGGCAAAGGGTTCTCCGCTTTCAAAAAGTTCATTTGCTAAAAGCATCTCGCTGAGCGTACTATAAGTTGAGTCATCTTGAATAACAAGTTGTGCTTTTAACTGGAGGCTAAAACTAAATAGTGTAGCCATAATCAGAATTGTAAATAGTTTTTTCATTTTAATATGTTTTAAATTATTTGTTTGATAGCTTAGTCGGCGGAAAATATAATACCTTACAAAATCTTGATTTGATTTTTACAGAAAATTTTGTTTTCTTCGGATTATCAATAATAGATTAAGAACTTAGAGATATAAAATAATTAATAAACTTAAATTTAATTTTATGAAACGACTATTAACACTTGTTGCACTTTTCTTATTTATGCTTCCGGCATATAATATTATTAATGCACAAACAAAAGATGCTGATAGAATTATTGGAAAATGGTACACTGAGGAAAACAAATCGCTTATCGAGATTTATAAGAAAGGAGATAAGTATTACGGTAAGATGGTGTGGCTTAAAACACCTCTGAACGATGAGGGAAAACCTAAGGTTGATGATAAAAACCCGGATGTCAATTTGCAAAATAAGCCACTTATCGGGCTTGTTATTTTACATGATATGGAATATGATGGCGACAATGAATGGGATGACGGAGAAATCTATGACCCTGAAAGTGGTAATACATACAGTTGCTTAATTACATTAACAAATAACAATCAAATTGACATGAGAGGCTATATAGGCTTTTCATTATTCGGGCGATCAACTACCTGGATTAGAAAAAAGAATTAATACAACATGTATAAAAAAAAGGGAGACTGTCCGGCAACCACCCGGACAGTCTCTTAAAAGAATGAGGCCATTAACTAACCAAAACCTATGCTATGAAACCATAAACGAAATACTCCTCATTCTGTTTGTTGTCTTAGGATATAAATATTAATTAAACTAAGTTACATTATTAATAACTTTCCTTATTGCATTTTATTGTTATTTCTCTTACTCATTAAATGTTAAAATTGCTTATTTTTATGAATTGTATTTATTGTCAATAAGCTATGCAAATTGAAAAGACCACTTTATTGTTGAATAAGGATATCTGCTTGAGGAATATTCGTAAGATGACGAATAAGGCTCTTGCTAATGGCAAGATATTCAGGCCTCATTTTAAAACTCATCAATCTGCTGAAATTGCTAATTGGTTTAGAGAAGAAGGTGTTAATCAGATTACAGTTTCATCATTAACCATGGCAAATTATTTTGCCGCTGCCGGTTGGGATGACATTACAATAGCTTTTCCTGTAAATATTAGAGAGTTGGACGGGATAGAAAAGCTTGCTTCTCGGATATCTTTGAATATTTTGCTCGATAATGCAGATAGTATCTTGGAAATAAACAATAGATTGAAATCAAAAGTGGGTGTCTTTGTTAAAATAGATACAGGCTATCACCGGGCGGGTATTGAACCTGAGTTTATTAATGAGATTGATGAATTGCTTAATCTAATCTCCTCTTGTACACTTTTATCTTTTAAAGGCTTTCTTTCGCATTACGGAAATACATATAATGCACATTCAAAACAGGAAATAAGAAAGATCTATGAGCAATCTACACAGCGGTTAGTTACCTTAAAAAGTATATTTACAGCTAAATATCCCGGGCTAATTATTTCAATTGGCGATACACCATCGGCAAGTTTAATTTCCGGCTTTAACGGTATTGACGAACTAAGACCGGGTAATTTTGTGTTTTACGATAGTATGCAATATTTGCTGGGCTCATGTTCGCTTACTGATATTGCAATTGCCCTGGCTTGCCCTGTTACAGCCAGATATGAAAAGCGTAAAGAAATTGTTGTTTATGGCGGTGCTATTCATTTATCACATGATAGTGCAATTCACCCTGACGGCTTTACTTTTTACGGTTTTATTGCAAGGCTAAGGGGAAACAAATGGGATGTTTTGCCTGAGTCAAATTATGTTAAATCAATTTCTCAGGAACATGGAGTCGTAAAACTTCAGGATTCTGTTTTTGATTCTGTAAAAATAGGCGATCTCATTGCTATTTTACCTATTCATTCCTGCATGACAGCAAATTCAATGGGCAAATACCTGGTTGATGGTAAGAACTTTATTACAAATATGAGTAATAAAAGCTTTGATTAGCTTACCAGCCTCCTCCAGCACCGCCTCCGCCAAAGCTGCCACCGCCGAAACCTCCGAAACCGCCTCCGCCGAAACCACCGCCGCCAAAGGAACCGCTACCTGAAGAGAAATTCCCAAATCCACTTCCACTGCTATGCCCTCTGTTTGACATTAGGAGTAAAAATGCCCAAAAGCCCAGATTACTTCCTGCAAGATGTGAGGACTTGGCTCTACGGTATCTTGATAATGAAGAGATAATAAAGAAGAGGAGAAGAAATAAAGGGAATAAAATAGTCGAATAATTATTTCCGCTTCCTTTCACCTGGTCGGCAGAATATTCACCACTTGCTAAACCCATTATTACTGTTGTTGCTTCATCAATTCCTTTATAGAAATTATTTTTGCGGAAATTAGGCTTCATGTAGTTTTCGATAATGCGTTTTGCCAGTGCATCGGTAACTACTCCTTCCATTCCGTAACCTGTTGCAATATACATCTTATGCTCTTTCATTGCAACAAGAATAAGTATCCCGTTGTTTTTATCTTTTCTTCCAATTCCCATCTTTTCAGCAAGTTGGAAGCTGTAACCGGCTATTTCATTACCGTTTAGTGTTTCTATAGTAACAAGTGCAATTTGTGTAGAGGTAGAATCATCATAGGCTACAAGTTTTTGTTCAAGAGCACGTTCCTCGTTGTCGTTTAATATATTGGCATAATCATTTACCAATCTGTTGTACTTATGATTATCAGCTTGAGTTTGCCCAAAAGACAAACAGCTGATTAATAAAGTAAATATTATTAAAAGTGTTCTATTCATTTGAGTCAGTATTACCAAAAGAAATCTCATCATCCAACTCATTTACATCATCGGATTGATAAGGGAAATAGTTTTTTAATTGTTCGCCGGCTTTAATAATTCCCTCGGCTAAGCCTTCAGCAAATTTGCCTTGTGAGAATTTATCAGCCATTAAATCTTTAATTTCATTCCAGAAATTCTCATGCACCTTAGCGTTTATTCCCCTATCGCCAAGAATAGCAAATTTACGGTCTTTAACTGCAAGGTAAAAAAGAACACCGTTTCTGAGTTTTGTTTCATGCATTTTAAGCTTTGCAAAAACAGTTGATGCTCTGTCTAATACATCAATTTTGCAGCGGTCTTCAATGTGTACACGTACTTCACCGGAGGTGTTAAGTTCAGCTTGTTTAATTGAATTTACAATTAAGGTTTTCTGTTCCTTTGTAAAAAAATCTTTTGCCATGATATTAAAATTTTACTTCGGGAGCTTTACTTGCACCTTCGTCTGCTTTAAATTGCGATTTTCTTTCAAAACCATACATTCCGGCAATTAAATTTCTTGGGAAAGAGCGAATATATGTGTTGTAAGTCTTCACTGTTGCGTTGAATTTTCTTCGTTCTACGGCAATTCTGTTTTCTGTTCCTTCTAACTGCGACTGTAACTCAAGAAAGTTTTGATTTGCTTTTAGGTCAGGGTATCGTTCAACAACAACCATGAGTTTTGAAAGGGCTGAGCTTAATCCTGATTGTGCTTGTTGAAACTGTTGCATAGTAGCAGCATTCAAATTATTTGCATCCACATTTACGCTTGTTGCCTTTGCTCTTGCTTCTATAACAGCTGTTAAAGTTTCCTTTTCATGTGCAGCATAACCTTTCACGGTATTAACTAAATTAGGTATTAAATCGGCTCTTCGTTGGTATACATTTTCAACATCCGACCATGCCGTAATAACGGTTTCGTCATATTTTACCATATTGTTATAACTTCCTGCAAAGAAGCGATAAACAATAAAAACCAAAACAACAATTACTGCTATAATTATCCAAGTCTTTTTCATTTCAATAGTATTTAATTTATTAATAACTTCTTCATTAACGATGCAAAAGTATTTTGATTACATCTAATTGTTAAACAAATTTACAATAGAATAGTTGTTAATTATAATCTGTTTGTAAGATTCTTTATCATATTGTTTTTCCACGAGCTAAATGTGCCCTCAATAATATGTTTACGGGCTTCTTTTACAAGCCAAAGATAGAATCCGAGATTATGAATACTTGCTATCTGAGATGCGAGAATCTCCTTTGATATTACCAAATGTCTCAAATATGCTTTTGAGTAAAAACTATCCACATAAGTTGTACCATCAGGGTCAAGCAGGGTAAAATCATTTTCCCACTTTTTGTTTTTTATATTAATAATTCCCTTTGATGTAAATAGCATACCATTCCTGGCATTTCGAGTTGGCATAACACAATCAAACATATCAACACCTAATGAAATTGACTCAAGAATATTTGCCGGTGTTCCTACGCCCATTAGATATCTGGGCTTATCAGAAGGTAAAATGTCAGTTACAATATCTGTCATTTCATACATCTTCTCAATTGGCTCACCAACACTTAATCCACCGATTGCATTTCCATCCATGTTATATGAAGCAATTGTTTCAGCTGATTGTTTTCTAAGCTCGGGATATACTGCTCCTTGAACAATCGGGAAGAAAGTTTGATTGTGCCCGTATAAAGCTTCTGTATTTTTAAATTGATTAACTCCACGTTTTAACCAACGATGAGTTAGCTCCATTGATTTTCGGGCATATTGATAATCTGCATCGCCGGGTGTACACTCGTCGAGAGCCATGATTATATCTGCTCCAATTACCCGCTGAATATCTACAACATTTTCAGGTGTAAATACATGCCGGGAGCCATCAATATGAGATTGAAATTTTACACCATCTTCCTTTAATTTACGCATTGCCGAAAGAGAAAACACTTGATAACCACCGCTGTCTGTTAATATTGGCTTGTCCCAATTAATGAATTTATGTAATCCACCGGCTTGTTTCAATGTTTCAATACCGGGTCTGAGAAACAGGTGATAGGTATTTCCAAGAATGATTTGTGCTTGTATATCCTCTTTTAATTCACGCTGATGTACGGCTTTTACCGTGCCTGCTGTACCCACAGGCATAAAAATAGGTGTTTCTATTTTACCATGACCGGTTTCCATTAATCCGGCACGTGCTTTTGTTTGTGTATCTGTATTTAGTAATTCAAATTTCATAATTGTATTTTTCTGCTTGCAAAGATAGATAAGTTATCCTAATTGCATTTTAAATAGTGTCAGCAAGAAAACGCTACAAATCTTGATGCAAATAAATTATTAGTTCCTTTCTTAATTATATCTTAGAATTTGTAAGTTACACCCATACTAAGTATTTCCTTAAACTGAATGGTCTTGGTAGTTCCCATATAGCTTTCTAATTCACCGTCAGCATTTATTCTGGTTCTTTCAATAGGGATACTAATATCATCGTCATAAACCAAATGAGCATTAATGCTTGTTGCAATATATTTATTTACTTTCATTGCAATTGTAAGTTCCCAGTTGACATCTATGTTTTGAGGGTTATGTTTATAGTTGGTGAAAAGGTCGAGCTTGCTGTCAAGGTTAATATTTTCCATTAACTTTATTTTAATTTTAGTCTTAACAAAAGCCCCTGTTTCTCGTCTAATCTTTTCACCGGCATCCAAGTCAAATTTTGTTGCATCAACACTATCATTTAAAACATATGTTGTTTTTGATGTAAGAGGCGAAACCAGAATAGATATTTTATCATTTGGTTTATAGTCTATTCCTACTGCAATAAGCAAATAACCGGGTGACATAAAACCTGAAATAATATCAGAATCATTCGGGAATTCATATCCTTTGGCAATTTGAGATTTTAAGCTGAACATTAAACTATAGTAAAACTTATTAAAAGCCTTTTGTCCGAATTTAGTCGAGAGGTCAAGTTTATCCTCATTCTTTCTAAAGCTGTTATCTCCGGGTTTTATCAGTCCGTATTTTATGTCGAATGAATTGTCCCATTGCGAATTTCCTTTTGCGTAATTTGCTCTGATATTAAAAATGCCAAGTCCGGCAATTGCACTTTCGCCTCCTTCGACCCAGTGTGAAATAAATGTTTGAGAAAAGTTTAAACTGGCAAGACCGTTAATTTTCCATAATTTCACTTTTGTACTGTCATTAATTTCTGTTGAATCGCTTATGGCCGTTGAATTTAAAGTGTCGGATAATGCAATTTGTTCAAAAGCTTTAACCGGTTTATCCCAATTGCTTCCTGATGAGGTGAAAACAGTAATTAAAACTACTGTTAATAATGAAAAAAAATACTTAGCCATTTAAGTTTAAAGCTTATAATCTGTGTTTTTTTTTACGGCCGCAAAAGTATTAAATGATAAGTCAATCTAAAAGATAATTTTTATTTTTTATGATTTCAATTCTAATACGATTGCAGATTAATTATATTTGTGGCATAGAAATACAAAAAATCTAATAAAATGATAAACAATAAACTATTATTCCCTGACAGTATTGTGGTTGTGGGGGGCTCAAACGATTTACGTAAACCGGGCGGAAAGGTTCTGAAAAACCTTATTGATGGAAAATTTAAGGGTGATCTTTATGTAACCAATCCAAAAGAAACAGAGGTGCAGGGTATCAAGAGTTATAAATCACCACTTGATTTGCCTTATGTTGATCTTGCAATTATCGCAATTGCCGCAAAATATATTATCGAAACTGTTGAGCTCTTGACTAAACACAAAAACACAAAGGGATTTATTGTTTTATCAGCCGGATTTAGCGAAGAGAACGAGGAAGGAAGAAAACTGGAGGAGAAACTCGTTGAAATTATTGATAGTGTTGGCGGGTCATTAATCGGCCCTAACTGTATAGGTGCATTATCGCCTGAGTATCATGGCGTTTTTACCAGTCCTATACCAAAGCTAGATTTAAACGGCTGCGATTTTATTTCGGGTTCGGGTGCTACAGCTTGCTTTATAATGGAATCCGGTATCCCGCAAGGTTTACCATTTGCAAGGGTGTTCTCTGTTGGTAATTCTGCACAATTGGGTGTTGAAGAGATTCTCGAATACATGGATGATACATTTGATATTAATAAAAGCCCAAAGATTAAACTATTATATATCGAAAATATCGACAAGCCGGATAAGTTGTTAAAAAGTGCAAAATCATTAATTTCAAAAGGCTGTAAAATTGCTGCAATAAAGGCTGGTAGTTCTGAAGCCGGTAGTCGTGCGGCCTCGTCGCATACGGGGGCTCTTGCCAGTTCCGATGTTGCGGTAAATGCGTTATTTAACAAAGCCGGAATTGTTAGGTGTTACGGTCGCGAAGAGCTTATTAATGTTGCTTCGATATTTATGCATAAAGAACTAAAAGGAAAAAACATAGCGATAATTACTCATGCAGGTGGCCCTGCGGTAATGCTTACCGATGCTCTTTCAAATGGTGGTTTATCAATTCCTCATATTGATGATGATAAAGCAGGGGAATTACTGAACGAGCTATTTCCGGGCTCATCTGTTTCAAATCCTATTGACTTTCTTGCAACAGGAACAGCTGAGCAGCTCGGAAAGATAATTGATTTTGTTGATAACGAGCTTGAAGATATTGATGGCATGGCAATAATATTTGGCACAGCCGGCTTGTCAAAAGTCTTTGATGCTTATGACATGATTCATGAAAAAATGAAAACATGTGAGAAGCCAATTTATCCTATCTTGCCATCAATTGAGACTGCCGCCGAAGAGATAAAAGATTTTCTGTCGAAAGGAAGAATATTCTTTTCCGATGAAGTATTATTTGGAAAATCATTAGTGAAAATTGTTAATACAAAAGCCCCATTAGATGAAAAACCTGTTTTTGATGATATTAATAAAGATCTTATCCGGCAAATAGTTGACGATGCAGAAGATGGATATCTTAGTCCCGGTAAAGTACAGATGCTTCTTGATGCAGCTGCAATACCAAGGGCAGGTGAGGCCATTGTTACAAAAAGAGAAGATGCTGTTGAAGCTGCAACAAAGTTAGGTTTACCTGTTGTTATGAAAGTAGTGGGACCGGTTCACAAATCAGATGTCGGAGGTGTTGTGTTAAATGTGAAAGACTTAGAAACAGTTGCAGCTGAGTTTGACAGAATGATGAAGATAAAAGATACAACAGCTATCTTATTACAACCAATGTTATCCGGTACAGAGCTATTTACAGGAGTTAAACGCGAAGATAAATTCGGACATTTGGTAATGTACGGTCTTGGTGGAATCTTTATCGAAGTTCTTAAAGATGTTCAGGTTGGCTTATCGCCGATTAGTAAAGGCGAGGCTCTTGGCATGATTAAAAACTTAAACGGATATGGAATAATTAAGGGTGTACGAGGACAAGAGGGTGTAAATGAAAAGATGTTTGCTGAGATTGTGTCACGTATTTCCGTATTGGTTGAGATTGCTCCCGAGATATTTGAAATGGACTTAAATCCTTTGCTTGGGAAAGCCGATAAGGTTGTTGCTGTTGATGCAAGAATACGGATTGAGAATTAGTAGTATAGCTTCCAAGCTGAAGTTCTATTGACTTTTTACGATATGAATTAAATTGAATTAGTTGATTAATTCTTGATAAAGTTTATTAGCTGAAAGATGTAAGTCCCTTTATTTAGCAATATGCAGTCGAACTTTTTTGCATGATGAAGATCAATTATTTCGGAACGAAGAGGTAAGCCCGTGCTGTTAAATTGTTCCAAAACCTCAGTAGCAATAATATTGGGTAAGTGGGCAGCTCTTGTATATTTATAAATCTTTTCTTGTATTTCAGCCAGGTTTTTCCAGCCACACTCCGAAACTAAATCACCGCGTGCTACTAATACGGCAACTTTAGGAAATCGCATACAGGCAAGCAATATCTCATGAAGATTTTCAACAGCTTTACAAGTTTCAATTTTTATTACTACAGGAGGTAATAGCTTAGTAAACTTTTTAATTTCCTGATAGTAATTCTCAATGTCTTGAACACTTTTAGTAAAAGAGAAACTTACAATATCACCATGATTGATAATAAAAGGCAGGTCTTTTTTGTCTTTATGATTTAACCCCGACGAAGGTAAATTGCTTTCAGGCATATTTATGCCTTTTCCAATGCTGAGCTGAGAATAATCACCTGTTATGCTTTTTACTCTGGCAATTACATAATCTTTATTTGATTCTTCAATTTGTGCAATAACTTTACTATCGTCAAAACGAATAATCTCTCCTTTTGAGCAGCTCGAGAAGCTACCTGCCCAAGTACTTGTAATAGTATACAAGTCTTTTACTGATTGTGTTAGATTACTTGCAGAGAAGCTTGAATTAGTTAAAACAAGTCTGCTGTTTAATTGCAAGTGTTGACCCTCTTTATTAGGTAGTTGCTTGATTCTTATTTTGTTTCCTGACAAGTCAAATAATAGTTGTCCCTTTTTATTACTATGGCTTTTTGCTTTTTCAAAGTTATCAGATATTTTCTTCCATCTTAGTTGATTGCCAAATGCACAATTAACACGAAATATCTTTATGCCACTTTCTAAAAGCTTTATTAAATAGTCAATGTCATGCTCTGCTTCCTCCTGAAGATTAACCATAAGCTGAGGAGTAAAAGGGGCAGGAGAGTCTTTAAAAAACAGCTTGTAATTATTTGCTAATGTCTTTGATGAAGGTTGGCTTATACTAACATCTTTTGAATTATCTCTTAATTGATTTAGCAATGTCTTAAGGTTCAGCAAATCTGTTTTGATATTTTCTGCATTTGTTACCCTAAAGTGGAATCCAATTTTACTACAAGCTTTTATTAGCGAGTCGTTGTTTTCAACAAATGCAGCATAAAGATTTAATGATTCAACACTTTCTTTTTTGTTGGCATCTATACTTTCAACCAGCTTGTTGTACTTTTTACCGATGCTTAATGACTTGCTGAAAATTGCTTCGATAATATTAAGTACTTCAACAATATGTGTATAGTTAATCATAAAGTGAATATCAGTCAGTCTGAGAGTTTTCTATAGTTTTGTGGCTTAAGTTTTCTAATTCTGTATTCAATAAATATTAAGGTAACTATACCAAATAATATTGTACAAACAAATGTAAGACCGTTTGATAAAATACCAAAGCTAATACCTGCTGTTTCGCTTAAGTTATAAGCAATAAACAGTTGAAGGATAAAGAAATGTGTGGTCCCAATTCCACCGGGTGTTGGTATTGCCCAGCCAATTCCCCCAACAAATAAAACAACAACAGCAAAGTAAATACTGAAATTCTCAGTTTCGGGCAAGGCCATTAAATAACAATAATTCATTAAAACTAATGAAAGCCAAATTAAAACAGTGAGTATAGCAAATCGGTTAAACTTTTTTAATCTGAAAGTCATTATTATTGTACTGTACATTCCCGAGACGAAATTATACAAGAAACTGAAAGCTTTAAATCTCTTTAGTTTATTACGGAAGAGAAATAGAAAAAGAGCTAACAGCACTCCGCCAATAGCAATGTATAATAAAAAGTCTTTCCCAATTATTAAGTGTCCTATACTTTGGCCTGCTTTAATAAAGAAGTCGCCCAGTCTTTCAAATTCAATTATTGCAAAGAATATTAAACCTAAACCCAGGATAAGAATATCGTATATTCTTTCTGAAACAACTGTTCCCAATAGCTTTGAGACTTTTATTGAATTGCTTCTTTTTAAAGTTGTACAACGTGCTAATTCGCCTAATTTTGGTGTAAAGCTATTTACAAAATAACCGAGAAAAACAGCACTGATAATGTCGGTGCGTTTTGGATGCAGATTAGAACTATATAAAATAACCTCCCATCGTAATGCCCTAAGAACAAAGGTAAGTGCTAGAAATACAGCACTTAGTATCATCCAAAAGACATCGGCGTTTTTTAGGCTGGCGGCAATTTCGCTAAGGTCTTTGTTTCGTAAAGTAAAATACAAAAACACTCCCCCAATAATAAAACCCGCCAGTGTTTGTAATATGTTTTTTAATGTATTATTCATTAAGCTATATTTTCCAAGCTACAAAGCTAAAAAAGCATTTCTATTTTATGTTATCCCAATCGGCAAAATAATCAAAAACAACATTACACTTTGCTTCGCTGGTCCAGAATTGATTTGAATTATAAGTCCATTCCATTGTTTCCGAGCCACCTCCGCTTTGTGTAGTTACAAGATAAGAGCCCGAGATGCCACCAAACTTATTTGCCTGGTTTCTTGGCCATGGATTATCGCCGCCGGCAGGGTCAACAGGTATCCAACCGTAATTGGGCAAGTATATCTCAACCCATCTGTGAAAAACATCATCCATGCTGTAATCTTCACCACCAATTGCAACAGCACCAACATATCTGGCCGGTATTCCTGCTGCTCTACACATTGATATATATACAAAACTATATTCAGAGCAAGAGCCGTTTCCACGCTCCAAAACTGTAGGTGCTGTATTCCAGCCTCCCGTCATTTCATAATACATATTGTCAATCAGGTAGTCGAATATTTTACGGGCTTTCCAATATGGATTTTCTTCATCACCAATTGCTTTTACTAATAAGCTCTTTATAAATGGATTATTTATTTGATATTTCTCATCGTCAACAAGATATTTGTTTTTTATCTCTGTTGGTATTGAGCTTAAACTTCCAACCTTGTCAGGAAAAATAAAATAACGAACATCGTAAGTATTTACTTTTACCTTCATTTCAACAGTTCTGGTTTCGGCTTGTGGTAAATTTGTAAAATAATAATGGGCTGCTTTTTGTCCCCATTTGTCTTCAACAATATTTGTGTACTGAGGGTTATATGAGATGTTTGCTTGCAAATCCTGATTGACTCTATTAACCGGAATGGCAAGATAAATATCTGAAGTGAGAAGTTTGCCCGGACCAAAATTTGTTAATTGGTGAGTGTAGGTGACGTTTGCTTCGTGCTTATTATATCGCTTAAATTTGTCATCGTCTTTTGCAATTATCTTATAAAGCTTTTTACTTTGGTGATCGACAACCCAAAGAAACTCACCATCGTAGGTTATTCCCTTAATGAATTTGCCGGGTGCTTTTGTTATTAAAATAACATGGCCGTTTGACGGGTCAACCATATAAATCTCATCATTGGCACGGTCAGTAATCCAAAAATATTTACCATCGAAAGTTAAACCACGTGAATCATAAGCAGGGGCTTTGAATGACTTAATGGTTGTTCCGTCATTTGGGCTAAAGCTTACAAGAACATCCGAAGCATTGTCAACCTCCCACAAATACTTACCATCCCAACCTAAGCCTCTTGGTGAATTTGTAGGGGCATTTACTGTTCTTAAAATATCTCCGTTTTTTTTGTCAATCCGGTAAACTTTTCCCTCATAATTTTCAGAAAGCGGGATACCTCCCTTTACATCTGCATTCCAAAGGTATTTGCCATCCCATGCCAAACCTGTTGGCCAGTAACCCGGTGATGGAATTGAACGAATAACTTTCCCGTTTTTAGGATTTATGCAGAAAATCAATTTCTCTTTTCTGTCTGCCATCCAAAGGTATTTACCGTCGAATGTAAGTCCTGTAGGGAACTTGCCGGGTGTGTCAAATGATGCAACTATTTCTCCGCTATATGCAAATAGTGATTTTCCTGAAAAAATAAAAATGAAGATAAAAAGGAGTGTGGTAAATTTATGTATCATAGCTAAGGTATTAATATATCCAATATGGTTCGGTGTAAATATATGAATTATTATAAAAATTAATATTCATCAATAATGAGATATTAAATCTGTTTGGGCTAAGATAGTCTATATTGAAATTACAATATTGATAAGCTGCTTTTATTGTGAAAATATTCGAACTAAGATAAATCCCAAGTTCAGGACTTGTAATAAATTCTAATTTTGCTTTTTGTGTACTCCCTTTATACTTACCAAATGTATAAATCTCTTTTAATCCAAGGTATATTCCTTTCTCAGACTTGCTATTTATCTCCATTGCAATATTCTTTTCAAGGCCGAGACTCAGTATATGTCTTTTTTCCCAATATTGATTAATAATATCTTCACCGGTATTTGTAAAAACTGAGGTATGACCAATTCGTCCCATGTATGCAATATTTAAGGTAATATTAAGTGCGGATTCTGTTATTCCGGCATGGGCGCCCATAAAGTAATCATTGTCGCTAAAAGAATTATCAAATCCCAATGTTAAAATATTTAAAGCCGGCTTATATGAATATTTAGCACCTGCTTTTTTGAGTAGTTTCTTTGTGTTTCTTTGACCGTTTAATATGGCAAGTCTAATAGCAGATAAGGAATCTTTATTTTGGATATTCAAGTCGGCTTTATTCTCGATTAATAGTTCTACTATGTCTTCATAACCATTCATTGAGGCAACTTGAAGAGCTGTATATGACTTTTTGTTCTTCAAGTTTAAATCTGCTCCTTTTTCAATAAGCAGTTCAACTGTTTCGGGCAAATCGTTTTCACATGCTTTTATCAAAGCAGAGTTTCCTATACTATCTTGTGCATTAATATTGCAATTATGGTCGATAAGTAAATTTATAAGACTGTCGGTGCCAAAAAATGAGGCGATAAGTAAAGGGGTGTTTCCGTGCTTATCTTTGCTCTCAATATCAGCATCATAATATAAAAGCATATCACTCATATAATAATCAAAGTTGGCAGCGGCATAGTGCAAAGGGCTGCTTTTGTAAATGTCTTTTACATTAACATTAGCTCCATTTCTTATTAAGAACTCAGTCATGTCAAACTGTCCTGACCTCACGGCTGCGATTAGTGCTGTTCTTCCGTCCCAGGGGAATGTGTCAATCATTGCTCCATTGGCAATTAATAATTCGGCAACATTTATTTTGCCTGCCTGAGCTGAAAACATTAGTGCGGAGACACCGTCTTTGTTTAAATAATTAACATCAGCACCCGCTTCAATAAGACTGTCAACTTTAGAATAGTCACCGTCATAGGCGGCTATAAGCAAATCTTCATTTTTGTCAATTTCTTGAGCTGAAGCACTGATAAAGCACAATAAAAGTATAACTGATAAGGGTAAAAGTTTTATTTTCATGGTAATTAAATGATTGTAAATTCAGTGCGTCTGTTTTTTGCTCTGTTTTCAGGAGAATCGTTTTTTACCAAAGGTTTTTTCATTCCATATCCTTTATAGCTCAATCTTTCTTTTTTCACACCTTTTGAGATTAAATAATTATAAACCGACTTTGCTCTATTCTCAGATAGCTTTTGGTTATATGACTCGCTACCTACATTATCGGTATGTCCTCCAATCTCAACTTTAATGCCAATATTTAATCTTATAAAAACAACTAATTTGTCAAGCTCAGGATATGATTCGGGTTTTATATTAAAACTATCGGTGTCGAAAAAGATATTGTTAAGTACAACAGATTTACCTTGTTTAATCCGGCTTAAAGAAATGTCTATTTTATATGGTTTAACATATGTATTACTCTCTTTCAAAGAAAAATTCTCAGAATGAAAAAGATATTGATCTTTTGAAACATTGAAGGCATAGTTTTTACCTGTTGGAAGACAGACTAAATATTTTCCTGTATTTTCATTAGAAAAGGTTTTTGCAACTGTTTCAGATGTCTCTAAGTCAATTAATTCCAGAATTGCTGACAAGCCTTGTTTGCTGTCTTCATCATAAATAATACCTTTAACATAGCTTACCGGAACAGGTCGTATCTCATCGTAAAGATTAAACCAATAAATATCTTTCTTCCTGCTATCGGGTCTGTTTGAAGAGAAAAATGCTTTGTTACCTTTTGCATTCACAATCAAAAATTCCTCGTCTTTATAAGTATTAATAGGGTAGCCAAGGTTCTTGGGTTTTGAAAAACTTCCATCAGCTTGTCTTTTACTTAAAAATATATCAAAACCGCCCATACCGATATGACCGGTAGAAGAAAAGTACAAACTTTGATTATCCTGATGAATAAAAGGACTTGCATCCATTTCGGGGGTGTTGATATTTGGACCAAGATTAACAGGCTCTTGCCAATAACCGTCTTTTCCTACTGTACTCATCCAAATATCTTTATCACCGTATCCACCTTTACGGTTACTTACAAAATAAATTGTTTTTCCATCATAAGATATTGAGGGTTGAGACTCCCAGGCTTCGGTATTAATAGGATAGCCAATGTTCTGAGCGGGTGTCCAGTTGTTGCCTACCTTACGTGAGAAGTAAATATCGCAACTTCCTTTTCCGTCTTTTCGGTTACATGCGGCAAAAACCATAATATTGCCATCTGCCATTATAGATTGTGATCCTTCATTGCCTTTGGTATTCAATGGTGGTCCAATGCTTCTTGAGGCTGTCCATTCGCCGTTTATCTTGTAGCTAATAAAAAAGTCTTCCTGGCTGTTTTGTTGAGAATGAGGTTTGTCTTTATATATCGGCACATCAACGGTTGTAACCAGAATTTCTTCGTCAGCAGTAAGAGAGGGCATATAATCGTTGTATTCGGTGTTTACATTTGTACCCATATTAACAGGGTTGAATTTTACCGGATGTTCAATTGCATCAAGAGCAAATTCACAATTATCAATATAAGCGTAAGCAGTTTTAAGCTTATTCTCGTTTTTTTCTTTCGATACATAAATATTAAGATTGTTTAATGCTGATTGATATTTACCCATATGCAGATAAGCTTGTCCGAGATTTACATATGTTTTTGTGTTATAATCAGGATCAATGCTAATTACCTTTTCTAAAAATGACACTTCCTTATCATAATCCGAATGGTAGTAATAAATATCAGCTAATAGTAAATAGGCTTCAACAAATTTATAATCTTTGTCTATTGCAGCATTCAGTTTCTCAATTGCCTTATTATCGATATTATTATTGTAATATGATATGGCTTCCTTAAAAAGTTTCTTTGCCTTTTTTGAATGAGTTGTCATTTTGGGTTGGGCAATAACACTGAATATTGATAAGAGTGTAATAACAATTGTGATAAAAATCTTCTGCGACATATTTAATCAATTTGTTTATCCAACAAAAGTAATAAATATAAAACGCATTGAAATAATATTTATTAGAAGCTGTTTGCCGGTTTTTTTAATGCTTGGAAAATAAGTTCCGGGCAGACTAAATTTTGAGTGGAATAAATTGTGGCACACAAATTGAATTGTGCTGTTTATCATTTAAAAATACAGGAGGAAAAGTTATGAAAAGGACAGTATTATTGACAGTTGTAAGCTTATTAATTTCAGTTAGCTCTTTTGCATTTACAGGTAATGGGCTATCGAAACTTGAATTACGTCTATGGGATAAATCAAAGTTTTTTGTTGAGTTAGATAACCATACTTATCCTGCAACAGTAAGAACATTTAGAGTTGATAATCTTGAGCCAGGTAAGCATTATATTCGGGTTATAAAAACTATAAGACACCATAATGGATTCATGAATCAGGTTGTTTACAGAGGTTTTATTGATATCCCTGCATATACAAAAGTTGTAGCAAGAATTACAAGGAATCACGTGTTTGATATAATTAAGATGAGAAAAATAGGTCATGAGTACGGATATGGATATAACTCACATGGAAATATAGGTATAAACTCTTACGGAACAAGTGCTTCTTGTGCAAATGGTATGGTGATGTCTGATAATACTTTCAGACAATTGAAGTCGATGGTACGGAACGGGGTATTTGATTCAAAGAAAATGGATATTATGAAGTTAGCTATCAGTTCGGCAAGGGTAAGTTCAAGACAGGTTTTAGAATTAATGAGAATGTTGACTTTTGATAGCAATCGTTTAGAAATAGCAAAATTTGCCTACATACATACATTTGATAAGCAAAACTATTTTATCGTAAATGATGCCTTTGTTTTTTCAAGCAATATCTCAGCTCTGAGTCGCTATATAGGTTCTTTAGGAATTTAAAAATGAAGAACTGCATTTCTTTTAACCCAAAGAGGCTGCCTAATTAGGTAGCCTCTTTTATTTTATTAATAAATTCTCCCTCTACAAGCCCCAGCAATATCCCCTTTCAAAAATAAATTAAAAATAAATATATTTAGGGGGGTTAAAAAATGGAACTTTTGTTATATATATATCTGACTGTTTTAAATAATTTATATATGCTGTT
>JANTGP010000031.1 GCA_024762835.1 Bacteroidota bacterium | reverse complement strand
CCACCAGCCAACTCCCACCAACCGACTGCCAACTGCTGACTGCCGACTGCTGACTGTCACCATTCAACTATCCACTAAAGCTTGCTATTTTATTAATCCACCGACCAATTCCCACCAACCGACTGCCGACTGTCACCATTCAACAATCCACTAAAACTTGCTATTCTCATAGTCCACCGGCTAATTCCCACCAACCGACTGCGAACTGCCGACTGCCGACTGCCGACTGCTGACTTTCACCATTCAACTATCCACTAAAGCTTGCTATTCTCATAGTTCACCTGCCACCACCCACCAACCGACTGCCCAAAACAGCCTAAAACAATTTCTTGCCAAAAAGACCATAATCAAGTTTATCTCGTCTGAGTGTCCATATTAAATCGAACACAGGAGCAATGAAAAAGCGTTTCCCATTTGGATATGTTCCATACGATGCCTGATAGCCAAGCATAATGTGAAAAAATTTCCAGCCCCAATAATAGTTAACCAGACCTTTATGTTCAAATGCCCAATACGAATTGCTGAGAAGCAGGAAGTCAAAATCAACCGAGAAATCAAGATTTGTAAGCCATCGTCCATCGATATCAATACCTGTAAAGAAGGCTAATTTGTCAACATAATGATAGCTGTGATGAAAGAGGAATTTATCAATAAAAAAGTAATCAATTGGTGTATCATTAAGAGCAATCCCGTTTTGAATACCAATCTTATAAGTAAAAATTGTTGAGGGACCTTTAAAAGTATTTTCCCGGTTAAACTCTTTGCTTGTAAAAGCCGGACAAGTTGTCTCCCCTATGCCATATGATATGAGAAACTCATTTTTAAATGATAAAATTCCGGGTATACTTGCTCCTTCGGGCAATTGATAAGTTAAATCGTGTTTTGCCAAAATATTTAATAATGGTTTTGGGTAATAAAAGCCATGTTTTGAGGCAATTGACAGCTTTTTGGTTTTGTACCATTGTTTTTTCAAACTAATATTCGGAACAACTGCAAATATTACAGGCTGTGAAGATATTTCCATTGAATAAGGTAAGCCGTATGCTGAGGGCTGAAAAACAGAGGCTCTAATATCTTTGTTACTAAGCACATTTGCTGTTCCTGTAGTCCATAGTCTCCGTTGCGAATGTAAAGAACCAAGGATTCCTATATTGAGAACAATAAGTAAGAGTAATTTATTTTTCACTTTCGATATCTATTTGATGTATTATGGGCTAAAGATATGATTAATTTGTTCAAGAGGCTTGTTAATAATTGATGTTTTTACTGTTTTATTAGAAGATTTTAATTAGAACGTTAATTATTACCAATAACTTTAATAGATATAATAGTCAGATTATGAAAGAGATATAAGAAGTGTTATTTCAATAATAAATATTTGGATTTTATACAGAAACTATAATACCTTTGGAAACTGTAAATGAAATAAAAGTTTCCGAAGTTTATATTACAAAATTATGGAATTTGATAAATTATTAAAACAGACTGGAAATCTGTATAAAAATTATGGAATTAGAAGCGTAACAATGGATGATGTTGCTCATGAACTTGGTATATCAAAGAAAACTCTATACCAGCATGTTGGTGATAAAACCGAGCTTGTTCGCAAGGTTGTATTTGAAATTATGAAAACCGAAGGTGAGAACTTTAAAAGATTAGTTCATCCTGAAGCTAATGCCATTGAAGAGTTGTTTCATGTAAATAAACATCTAAAGAAAATGATGAAAAATGTGAATGCTTCGTTTGAGTACGATTTAAAAAAGTACTATCCCGATTTATTTAAACAGATTCGTACGCGTAAAATTGAGAACATGTTTAATTCTGTTAAAAAAAATCTTGAAAAAGGAGTTAAAGAGGGCTTATACCGAAAGGATTTAAACATTGAATATATTACAAGATATTATGTTTCGCGAATTGAAAGTAGCATTGATATTGAATTCTTAAAAAGTAAAGAAATTGTTGTTTCCGATTTCTTTTACGAAATATTCATTTATCATATACGTGGCGTTGCCAACAGTAATGGAATCGCCTTTTTAGAATCACATATTGAAGAAATAAAAAACGAGAATTATGCAAACTAAGATGAGAATATTATTATTCCTTTTATTAATTGTATTAATGGTAGGTAATGAAGTAAGTGCGCAAAATGATACGCTTGTGGTTATTTCATTAGATGATGCAAAAGCTATTGCACTTGAGAATAATACAAGTATTTTAAATGCAAAACTTGATGTCCTGGCATCAAAGAAAAAGGTGTGGGAAACAACGGCAATCGGTTTGCCGCAGGTAAGTGCAAAAGCTGCATATCAAAATACATTTACTGTTCCCACAATGAACTTCCCAATAACCTATCTGGCAAAAACACCAAACGAGCTGTATCCCGGGGTTTTTGATTATGAAATGGCTTATCTTGATAATGAAGTTGAGCTTGGTGTTGCAGAAAATATTACAGCAGATTTAACTGTGTCACAATTAATTTTCAATGGTTCATATATTGTTGGTTTGCAGGCGTCAAAAACTTATAAGATGTTATCTGATCAAATGCTTGTGAAAACGCAAAAAGATGTTGATGAGCTTGTGGCGAATTCTTATTATCTATGTCTTATTTCAGAAGAGAATTTAAAAAACCTTGACGAAAGTCTTGATAATCAAATAAAAATACAGAATGAAATTAAATCAATGTATAAGGTGGGTTTTGTTGAGGAATCAGATGCCGACCAGATTGAGCTTGTGGTTAACAATTTAAAAATTGCACGTGCAAGTCTTGAACGACAAACGGAAATAGCTTACCAATTGTTGAAATTTCAAATAGGTCTTCCGCTTGAGCAAAAAATTGAACTTAGCAATAAGCTCGAAGATTTTATTGAGTCTGCTAATTCGGAAGCAATCGCGAGTTTGGGGTTTGATGTAAATAAAAACATAGATTATCAGCTGGTTAATACGCAGGAAAGATTGTCGTATCTTAATATGAAAAATGTTAAATCGGGATTTTTACCGAGTTTGTCGGCTTTTTACAACCATCAGGAAAAAATGCATGAGCCGAATTTTAATTTCAGTATGCCTGATATGGTTGGAGTAAATTTAGCTGTACCGATTTTTTCAAGCGGTCAGAGATTGGCACAGGTATCTCAAGCTAAAATTGAGCTTGAGAAAACGCGGAATTCAAAACATCAACTTGAGCAAAATTTGCAAATTTCATACATGCAGGAATTGTCCTATTATAATAATGCAAAAGATAAGTTTCAACATGAGAAAAAGAATATGAAACTTGCAAAATCGATAAATGATAAAACAATAATAAAATATAAAGAGGGTGTTGTAAGCAGCATGGATTTAACCCAAGCTCAAAATCAATATCTAAGTGCTCAGTCAAATTATTACAAAGCTTTATATGAATTATTGAGTTCAAAAAACAAATTGAAACGACTTATCGGTAGTTAAATATCAGCACTTTAATAAAATGAATACTAGAATATTTCAAAATAAAACAGATATGAAAAAGATTGCAATTTTAATGCTTATTATCTCTATGGTGGCATGTAGCCCAAAAGATGATCAGGAATCAATAAAGAAACAAATAGCTGCACTAAAGACTAAAGTTATTGAAGCAAATAAAGAAATTAAAGAGCTACAAAAGAAGCTGGACATAAACTCTGACAGTGTTAAAAAAGCACAAGGTGTGCCGGTTAAGTTATTAGAGCTTAGGAGTATGCCTTTTGAGCATTACTTTGAAGCTAACGGAAAAGTTGAAGCTGTTAATGATGCATTTATCAGTCCCGAAATGAATGGACAGGTAAAAAAGATTTATGTTAAAGAAGGACAACGTGTCAAAAAAGGCAAAGTTTTATTAAAGCTAAATACTAAGCTTATTGAAAGTAGTATTGAAGAAGTAAAAACAGGACTTGATTTGGCAATTGATATTTATGAGAAACAAAAGCAATTATGGGACCAGGGTATTGGAACTGAGGTGCAGTATTTAAAAGCAAAAAATGCTAAAGAGTCGCTCGAAAAGAAACTTGTTACTCTTAAGGCTCAGATGGATATGTCGGTTATTAAAGCACCCTTTTCGGGCATTGTTGATGATATTTTTCTTAAGGAAGGAGAAATGGCTGCACCCGGAATGCAAGTAATACAAATGGTCGATTTGTCAAATGTATTTATTAGTGCTGATATTTCTGAAAACTACATTACTAATATTAAATTGGGCGATTCTGTTCTTATAAATTTTCCTTCGTATCCCGATTTTAAGTTGAAAGCTCCCGTTACAATGATTAGCAACATCATTAATAGCCAGAACAGAACTTTTAAGATTAAACTAAAAGTTGATAATCATGATGAAATATTAAAGCCAAATATCTTAGCGATTCTAAAAATAGGAGATTTCCATACAGATTTGGCAATGGTTATTCCATCAATAATAATGAAACAAGACACAAAAGGCTACTTCGTTTTTACGGTAAATAAAGAAAACTCTAAGACCCTTGCAAATAAAGTTTACATAAAACCGGGTGTTTCTTACAAAAATCAAACAATGATTGAGCAAGGATTGAACGAGGGAAACAAAGTTGTTGTTGAAGGGTACAATATGCTTAGCAATGGAGCTGAAGTTATTGTTATTAAATAGAATATTTATTTTATGCTAATCCGTTTTTAGGGTATTAAATAATTAACACATGGATAATAAAAATACAGAGCCGGTAAAAGAAAAAGTAATACGTAATTTTGCTTTATCAACAATGGCTCTTAAAAATAAGAATACCATTTTTATTCTTTCGGCAGTCATTGTGATTTTCGGGTTGTTATCGTATAATAATCTTCCAAAAGAGCTATTTCCCGAAGTGGTAATTCCAACAGTACTGGTTCAAACTACTTATCCGGGTAATCCGCCGGTTGATATCGAGAACTTAATTACCCGTCCTCTTGAAAAAGAAATTGAATCGGTTAAAGGTTTGAAAAAACTCAGTTCAACTTCTTTTCAGGATGCTTCGATGATTTCTGTTGAGTTTACAACCGCTACCAATATAGACGATGCTTTGCAGGATGTAAAAGATGCTGTGGATAAAGCTAAAAGCGAATTGCCGAATGATATTCTATCCGACCCTGTTGTAATGGATATTGATTTCTCTGAATTCCCAATAATAAATATTAACCTTTCAGGTGATTACAGTCTCGAAGAACTTAAAAAATATGGCGAATATCTTGAGGATGAGATAGAAGATATATCAGAAATTTCAAAGGTTGATATACAAGGGATAAACGACCGTGAAATAATGATAAATGTCGATATTCATAAAATGGAAGCTCTTAAACTTAGCTTAACAAATATTGAGAATGCAATTAAATCAGAGAATGTTTCAATATCAGGTGGTGAAATAAAATTAGGCGATACTCGAATGTCTGTTCGTACAAACGGAGAGTTTAAAACAATAGAAGAAATAGAGAGCATTATTGTCAAGCACGAGAGAGGAAATATTGTTTACCTGCGTGATGTTGCAGATGTTGTTGACGGATATGCAGAACCGGAAAGCTATGCCAGACTAAATAAAGAACCCGTTATTACTCTTCAGGTAATAAAGAAATCGGGTGAGAATTTATTATCCGCTACTGACCAGATATTTGAACGAATAGATAAAGCCCGTAAAATAAAAGCTATTCCTGATAACCTTAAAATAACCATAACCAACGACCAGTCGGATATGATTAGAAAGCAGCTTAATAATCTCGAAAATAGTATGATTATGGGTGTGCTGTTTGTTGTGCTTGTGTTGTTTTACTTTTTAGGTACCCGTAATGCATTGTTCGTCGGTTTGGCAATTCCCATGTCGATGTTTTTATCATTTATTGTTTTAAGCCTGATAGGTGCAAAGATAAATATGATTGTTCTCTTTTCTCTTATTCTGGCACTTGGGATGTTGGTAGATAATGCTATTGTAACTGTCGAAAATATATACCGTTTTGTTGATGAAGGTTACCCCAAATGGGAAGCGGCAAAACGGGCGGTTGGTGAAATAGCCGTCCCTATCATTACCTCAACAGCAACTACATTGGCAGCTTTCTTACCCTTGGTGTTTTGGGAAGGAATAATGGGTGAATTTATGAAGTTTTTACCAATTACACTTATTATAGTTTTAACTTCGTCATTGTTTGTAGCCTTGGTTATTATTCCGGTTTTTTCAGCTACATTTGTAAAAAAAGATGCACATCTTGATCCACCTAATAGGAAACGAAATAATATTATTGTACTGATTTTTATAGTTTTGGGTATTATTCTGCTTTTCGCAGAAAAAATATTTATGAGTAATATATTCTTTATTCTGGCTTTTATCGGCTTGATGAATACATATATTTTTAATCACATCAGTAGATGGTTTCAAGCTAAGTTTTTGCCGTATCTAGAGAATATTTATCTAAAAACACTAACTACTGTATTGCGTGGAATCAATCCTGTATTGGTGCTTATCGGCACTTTCATTTTGCTTGTTGTAACTATGGGATTGATGGTTATCAGCAAACCTGAAGTGAATCTTATGCCAAACTCCGACCCAAATTATATTAATGTTATTGCTGAATTGCCTATAGGTTCGGATATTGAAGCAACAAATAACTTTATAATGAAGTTGGAAGATAAGGTTAATGATGTGCTTGAACCAAATAAAAGAGCGGTAAAATCCGTACTTGCTATTGTTGGTAAAGGAGCTAAAGGAAACAGTAAAGAAATATCAACAGGTTTTAATCCTGCAAAAGGTCTTATTACTATTGCTTTTGTTGATTTTGAATATCGAGATGGAGTGAATACAACTCAAATAATGAAAGACCTGTCAGATGCCATTTTAGGAAAATATCCGGGTATTAAATTTACAATTGAGAAAAGTAAAATGGGACCTCCGGCAGGAAAACCTATAAATATTGAAATAGCAGGTAAAGACTATCCTACATTAATATCATTATCAGAAAAAGTTCAGCATTATATTGATGAGTCTGATATTGAAGGGATAGAGGGTCTTAAATTAGATTTAGATGTTGGTAAGCCGGAATTATTGATAAATATTGACAGAGACAAGGCTCGTCGATTTGGTTTATCCACGGCACAAATTGCAAGCACAATCCGTACAGCTCTTTTCGGAAAAGAAATTTCTGATTTTAAAGTAGGAGAAGATGAATATCCTATTCAGCTGCGACTGGCTGAAAAATATAGATATAGCGTTCCTTCATTGATGAATCAGCGTATAACTTTTCGTAGTCCTTCAAACGGTAAAATAATGCAAGTGCCTATTTCAACTGTTGCAAGCTTTACTTACAGTACAACATATGGCTCTGTAAAACGTAAAAATATGGATAGAGTTGTTACACTGTATTCAAATGTAATTGAGGGTTATAATGCAACTACTATAAATGGTGAACTTGCAGAATTATTTAAAGATTTTGATATGCCTGAAGGTTATACTTTTTCTTTTACCGGAGAACAAGAAGAACAAATGGAAACAATGGCCTTTATGGAAAGAGCAATGATGATTGCCATATCATTGATATTAATCATTCTTGTCACTCAATTTAACTCACTTATTCGTCCTATAATCATCATTCTTAGTGTATTGTTCAGTACCATTGGAGTTTTTGGTGGTTTGGTTACATTTAAAATGGATTTTATTGTTGTATTAACCGGAATTGGTATTGTTTCGCTGGCAGGAATTGTAGTTAATAATTCAATAGTTTTAATTGACTATATCGATTTGCTCAAACGTCGTAAACGCGAAGAACTAGGGCTCCCTGAGAATGCAATTTTACCTGCTGAAGCAGCAAAAGAGTGTATTGCACAAGGAGGAAGAACAAGGCTTCGTCCTGTATTGCTTACAGCCATAACAACTGTTCTTGGCCTGCTGCCTTTAGCACTTGGAATGAATATTAATTTTGGAACAATGTTAAGTGAATACAGTCCGCATCTATACTTTGGTGGCGATATGGCTCAGTTTTGGAAAAACATGTCGTGGACAGTAATATTCGGTCTTACTTTTTCAACATTCTTAACGCTTATTGTTGTACCGGTTATGTATCGTATAACTACTTCGATACAAGCAAAGCTTATGAGTTTAGGTAAGAAATAATTGACATTCGCATTGACTACATAAATTGTATCAGTCGTCTTCGATTTGGTTTGATTGTTTTTTATACCGTTTAAGCATGCGTGCTATCTCTTTTATAATGTTAAATTGTTATTCCCATCTTTTTCATTAAAAAAGTAGCATTCAGGTTTTTGCTTATTCCTTCTTTAATTTTGTAGTCGAATATAAGCTCGTTATTTTCAATTTCTACCTCAAAGCATTTGTTCTTTACAGATTGTGGATACTCTTTTTCCAATTGTCCCAGAGATACATCGTGGGTTGCAATAATGCCCGTAGAGCTTAGCCCTATCAATTGCTTGAGCAAAGCTTTTGAACCTTGTTTTTTATCCTGTGAGTTTGTTCCTTTTAAAACCTCATCAAGAATAATAAATAAATCCTCGCCTGCTTTAAGCTTATCGATAAGCTCTTTCAGGCGGCTAAGTTCAGCAAAGAAATATGATTCATTCTTTTGCAAAGAATCTTTTGTTCGCATACTGGTAAATAGCTCTATTGGCGAAAATGCAAATGAGCCGGCACAAACAGGAGCTCCTGTCATTGCCAGTAAAAGATTTACACCCAATGCACGCAGGAAAGTACTTTTGCCGGCCATATTCGCACCGGTAATAATTAAAAAACGTAAATCTTTGTCAAAACTAATATCGTTATTTATTCTGTCTTTTTCGTGAAGCAAGGGATGTCCGCACTCTTTTGTTTGCAATTGAAACGAAGTGGCTTTAATATCAGGAAATACATAATTTGGATTATTATATGCAAAGTTGGCTAAACTCGAAAAAGCATCAAACTCACTTAAGAGTTTAATCCACTTTATAAAGCGGTCTTTATTCTCATTTCGCCACTTTTCGAGTTTCAGCATATATTGTAAATCCCACAACAATAAAGCATCTAATACTATACCAACAAGCATATTGTTTCTATTATCAAGTCCTGCAATTATTTTTGAAAGTTCGTTTACTTTTCCGCTTGCCGAGTACTCTTCATTTTTTAGCATATATTGATAGCTACCCAGACGGCGACTTTTGAAATCTGCTTCTTCAATTTTCTTAAGTAATTGTGCATATTTTTTCAAAAGCTCAATATTATGACTAACTACCCTCTGTTCGTTATTAATTTCTTTAATATGTTTACCGATTATCGAAAGAGGAAGAATAAGATAAACCGCAAAAATGCTTAATGGTATCAAGCCAATTATTGATGCAATAAGAACAAACAAAGTAATTAGAGGAACAATCTTGATAATTATCGGTAAAAATCTGATGCCGGAAAAGAACAAATCTTTATGTAACCAATCGTTTATTACTTCGCTTTGTTTGTGCAACTCCTTAATTAACCGGCCACTTGCAAGAAAATCCTGTCGCCAGTCGAGTAAAGGCATAAGTTCAACCACAGCAAGCTGCCTTGATTCCAGCTCTTCCTTATTTTTTTCAGGATTAACAAACCACGAAGCCAAAAGCTGTTCACCCGAATCTGTAGCGGACCTGTTTAAATACTGAAACAATGAACCATCGCCAAAAATGTCCAAATCATACAGGTAAGATTTGGTATAATTCAAATATTCTTTCCCGTTTTTAAATTTATCATATTTCCAATCAAGTACATCAAGCTCTTGCTTGTTTATTATTACCAGCTGATTATAATAGGCAATCTGTTTTTTTATCTTAATACTTTTAATAAGAAAAAAGATAAAAGGAACAAGGAACAAGATTGAAGATATAAGAGATAAAATCCAATTTTGATATAATAGATAAACTCCAATGACAGTACCTGAAAGGAAGATAAGTCCGCGCAACCAGGCAACTCGTATACTCTGTTTCTTAAACGATTCTAGCTTATTGCCGTTTAGGGTTATCCTGTTTTTATACTCCTGTTTTATTTTCTCTTTCATGGCTTACAAAATTAGTAAACATTTACACAAAGCATAAGAATTTATTTATTCATTAATCCCCAAGTTTAGCTGCAATAATTAATTTAAAACACTTGATAATAACTCGTGTGATATGCTATAATTTGAAAATTCATTTATCTTTGGCTGCATTATAAGAAACAAAATGAAGAATCAGAAAAAAGCATATATCTTCGCATTATTAGCTGTGCTATTATGGTCGAGTATTGCAAGTGCTTTTTCGCTGGCACTTGATGAGCTTGATGTTATTCAATTACTTTTAGGTGCTTCATTGGTTTCAATTATCTGTTTGTTTATTATTTTACTTTTTCAGAAGAAACTGTCATTTTTTAAAAAGCTTAAGCGAAAAGACTATATCCATTCCGCCTTGCTGGGATTTCTAAATCCTTTTCTTTATTATCTGATTTTGCTAAATGCTTATTCAATGTTACCTACTCAAGAGGCAATGGCATTAAACTATATTTGGCCAATTTCTATTGTAATTTTATCTGTTCCTCTGCTAAAACAAAAGATTTCCATTCGTGGATTTATTGCAATATTTATAAGTTTTACCGGTGTGTTTACAATTGCCACCAGAGGCGAGTGGTTTTTTTTCTCGTTTACAAATATAACAGGAGATTTACTTGCATTTGCCAGTTCAATCATTTGGGCTTTATTCTGGATTGTTAATGTAAAAGACAAAAGAGATGAAGTGCAGAAGTTGTTTCTTAATTTCATTTTTGCTTTTATTTATATAATTATTGTAGCTTCGGTTTTTTCTGAAATTAAAATTCCTCATTTTAAAGGTATTCTGGCAGTTTCGTATATCGGACTTTTTGAAATGGGAATTACCTTTGTGTTTTGGCTAAAAGCTTTAAGATATTCCGAATCAACAGATAAGGTAAGTCAGCTTATTTTCTTGTCGCCTTTTCTTTCTCTTGTTTTTATAAACATCATTGTAAAAGAACCAATACTGAACTCAACACTTTTGGGATTATTTTTAATTGTAGCAGGCATTTTAATACAGCAAAACAGCTTTAAGCTAAAAGGCAGATAAAAGAATTCTCCGAAATAGAAATATCTTACCGGCCACTGAAATTTTTATTTGAGTAATTGAGACTATTTTAGAAGTCCCCTATAAAGAAAGGCTACTTATAATCTTAGTTTGTCAGTTCTCTAAAGACATCTTCGAGACTTTTCTCTTGCTTTTGCATCGAAAGCACCTGCAAAGATTTTGATACGGCAAAGTCAAATATTAAAGGTCGAATATCGTCTTCTGTTGAGCTTTGAATAATCCAGTTATTATCCTTAATATTAGCAACTTGGTCAACAAATTTAATCGACATTAATTGATTTGAATGAACCTTGCTGCTAAACTCAACAACAATAGATTGATAATTGTCCGTTTTATCAATTACTATTGATTCTGTTTTGTCGTTGGCAATTAATTTTCCCTTGTCAATAATTAATACACGATTGCATATTGCTTCAACCTCTTGCATTATATGAGTGGAAAGGAGAACGGTTTTTTCTTTCCCTATATCCGAAATTAAATTTCTTATCTCAATTATCTGATTAGGATCGAGTCCTGAAGTAGGCTCATCTAAAATAAGTACTTCCGGATTATGTATTAAGGCTTGCATTAGACCAACACGCTGGCGGTAACCTTTCGATAAAGCAGCAATCTTTTTATGCTGTTCGTCACCTAGTCCGGTCATTTCAATAACTTCTTTAATTCTCGATTTTGTGTTTTTCCCCAGCTTATATATGCCCGCAACAAATTCGAGATATTCCTTTACGTACATATCAAGATACAAAGGATTGTTCTCGGGCAGATAGCCAATTATTTTTTTTATGTCGATTGGATTTTCTACAACATCAATGTCGTTTACAAAAGCATCGCCGGAGCTGGGTGGAATAAAACCGGTAAGTATCTTCATCAGGGTTGATTTGCCGGCACCGTTTGGACCTAGAAAGCCAACTATTTCTCCTGTATTTATCTTAAACGAAACTTTATTAAGAGCTAATTGAGTTCCATACTTTTTTGTAAGCTCATTTACATTTATCGACATTTTATCTTCATTTTATTTTACCACCATATTTGCTCGCCGGAATTTCCTATTGTAAATATTCTTTCTTCTTTTCGCGAATTTTCTTTCACCATCCATAACAACGAATTCTTTGGAATATTATCAAACCTTAAAACTCCGTTTTCTGCCGGCTTATTTGCTAAAGTTTTCCATCCGTAATCCCAATAAAACAACTCATATTTCTTTTTTGCTTCAAGATTTGCCTGAGCAATATCATCTGTTGTTAAGCCCGAACTTCTTTTAGTTGTAACAGAAATTTCTATTTCTTTTGTGTTAGTGGTATCTGGTTTTAGAAACTCAATCTCTCCCGATGTTGTTAAAATAAATTGCTCGCCTGCCGGAATAATCTCATCGTTTTTATAGTAAGCAGGCAGATAGGCAATACCTCTTCCCATATCTTTAAAATTGACATCTAAGCTATCAGAAATAAGACTCCAGTTTATTGCTTTCCATTCGCCTGAATTAAAAACACAGATATAAGCAAACTCAGTGCTATCGGGTTTGGTCTTTGTAAGTCTCATTTTTACATCGGAAACCGGAACGTACTCAGAAGTAACGTCAACCTGAGTGTTGGAATTGAGATAAGGTGGTAATTTCACCCAGTCTTTTTTTATTTCTGCAATGCAGTCGGGCTGGCTTGCGTATGTTTTGCGATAAACTTTTGCTTTAACAGCACGTAAATGATAATCGTAAGGGTTAGCCTCACCACCCATAAAGATTATAGTTTTGCCTTTTGAATCTAGTACAGCATTCCATGCATGATTGTTTCCGGTGTTTGCCCAATAGGGTGTATAATCGCTCATTACCGGAACACCCCAGCTTCGCATAGCATAAATTGCAAGATTAGTCATGTCTTCGCAACGTCCTTTTTTTGTTTTAAGAACTTCGCTTAGTCCTTGATCAGTAGGATGCTCGTAATACCTTTCGTCAAAATGAAACCATGAATGAATATCATTATTCAAATAAGTACAAGCTTTTACAGGGTCGGTGCTACCATTCATGCTGTCGATAAGCCAAGCATCCTCTTTGAGGAAATACGAACGCCATTCTTCAAGAGGTTCGTTACTTCCTCTATACGGTAGAATATACTCACAAAACTGGTTAAAATCAAGATATTCTGCCCATGGTCTTGCCCATGCCTCAAAAGCAAGATCAATATTTTTAATCAAATAATCAGCTGTTATCGTTTCATAATCTTTAATAAACTTATCTCGCTTAAAATGAATTGGACCATATTTGCTTTCGAGAGTATCCCAGGCATCTAAAAGTTTGCTGTAGTTTTCATATTCCAAAACATCAAAGGGCAATACATTATCGGCTGAATCAACAAGCACAAAACTAACAAAGCTATGTTTGTTCCCCATATTACCTATAAGGAAATATGCGGCTTGCAATTTCAGACTATCCTTCGGATTTTTATAATTGTTAAGTACCTTTTCTAATTCAGCTTTGTTTTTTCCTGCTTTTTCAAGAACGAGATTTACATTTTCGGGATATTTCTGCTTTGTGCATGAAAAAATACTTATTGCAATTAACAATAAAATTAAAAGATTTTTCATAAGAATTAATGTTTTAGAATATTAAATTATTTACCCAATTGCTGTTTTACAATCTTAGCAATGTATTTACCAAGAATATCAAATTCAATATTCACGATTGTACCTTTTTTTATTTGATGAAAATTTGTGTATTCGTAAGTGTATGGAATAATTGCAACCTGAAATGATTTTTCTTTTGAGTTTACAACGGTAAGGCTCACGCCATTAACCGAAACAGAACCTTTCTCAACTGTCATATAATCGTCTTGAGTAGGTTCATATTCAAATGTAAAATACCAGCTACCGTCTGCTTCAGTAACATCAGTGCAAACAGCTATCTGGTCAACATGACCTTGCACCATATGACCATCGAGTCTTCCGTCGAGTCTTGAACTTCGCTCTAAATTAACCTTACTACCCGGAACAAGTTTGCCAAGATTTGTTTTATCAAGAGTTTCCTTAATGGCTGTTACAGTATATGTATCATCAGTTTTTTTTACAACGGTTAAGCACACGCCATTGTGTGAAATACTTTGGTCAATTTTAAGTTCATTTACAAAAGAGCATTTCATGGTAATATGTAAATTCTCTTTTTCTTTCTCTAAGGCAACCACGGTAGCAGCCTCTTCAACAATACCTGAAAACATATTTATTTGTTTTTAAATTATTTAATATTAGGTCTGCGAAATTATAAAAGCTTTAACAATTGACAAATGATTATTAATTATTTAAAAAAATGTGATGTTTAATGTGACATAAAGGATAATCCTTTCCTTTTTAATAATTAAATTTTGTTAAATATTCAGAGTATGCAAAACAATAAATTTAAGGAATTTGATATTGCACAACAAGAGATAGCTGAAATAGGTAAAATATTATCACATCCGGCTAGAATAGCTATTATTCAACTATTATCTGATAAAAAAGAAATTAAAACAGGTGATATTTCGAAATATTTGCCTATTGGAAGAACCACCATATCTAGGCATATTAAGGAACTTAAATCTGCCGGAATAATAAAAGGTACGATAGATGGTTTAAAAATTCATTATTGCTTGGATATGGTAAAATTAAAAGAAATACAAAAAACCCTGAATTTATTTTTAGAATCTTCAATATCATCATTTACATGTAATTGCTAACTAAATTATGAAAAAAACAACTATCCTGATTTCAATTATCTGCCTTTTAGTTTATACGCTTAATATTTCGGCACAAACTACAAATAAGAATCACTTAGATTCAATAAATAGTAATTTTGCCGACTCAACAAATAAAAACTATACTGACTCAACTAATAAAAGTCATCCCGATTCAACAATCGTTTTATTTATATCGACTGAACATGATTATGGAACAATAAAAAAAGGTGAAGACGGCTCTTATTCTTTTGTTTTCTTAAACACAGGAACAAAACCTGTTTTTATAACAAACGTAGAAACTTCATGTGGATGTACAACTCCTTATTGGCCCGAACAACCAATAATGCCGGGTTTTGAAGACGAAATAAACATTGAATACGATACACATAAAGTTGGTAACTTTCAAAAAACGGTAACCGTATATACCAGTGAGAATACAGTTGTTTTAAAAATTAAAGGTAATGTAGTTGAGTAATTTAATTTTGTTTATTAATAGTCAAATTGCCTTATTACCACTCTTGCAAACTATACATTCTTAACTTACTGACAGTTTCTGGCTTTTTCTGCAAATCGCTAGTATTATTATTGTACACATAAGTTGGCTTGACTTAGTTGATAGCTTAAAATCAAAATATTAATAACTTGCGTAAAAAGTATAAATATTGTTTCTTTATAGAAAGAATATTTATACTTTATTTGGTAAATGTCAAAAGTCAAGAATAATATTGAACTAACTGAATGTCCGCGTGATGTAATGCAGGGTATTCATACTTTTATTCCCACATCAGACAAAGCCGAATACATTAACAGTCTCTTAAAAGTGGGCTATGATGTTTTGGATTTTGGAAGTTTTGTTTCGCCCAAAGCAATACCACAGTTAAGTGATACGGCTGAAGTTTTATCAAAATTAGACTTAAGTGAAACGAAAACAAAACTTTTAGCTATTATCGGAAACAGCAGAGGAGCAAATGATGCAGCTAAGTTTGATGAGATTGATTATCTTGGTTTTCCTTTTTCCATTTCCGATACTTTTCTAAGACTGAATATTAATTCAAACATCGATAAGGCTTTTAACAATTGTAAAAATTTTCTTGAGCTTTGCGACAAAGTGAACAAGAAACTGGTTATTTATATTTCGATGGGTTTCGGAAATCCGTATAACGACCCTTGGAGTGTTGATTTGGTTGAAGACTGGGTAGAGAAGCTTTATAGTATTGGAGCTTACGAAATTAAACTTTCCGACACCATTGGTGTATCTACAGAAAATTCCATTACTACTTTGTTTGACAGGGTGATTAATAAATTCCCCGCCATAAATTTTGGGTTTCATCTTCACTCTCGTTACGAAAACTGGTACAAAAAGCTGGATGCAGCTTATAAAGGCGGATGCAGAAGTTATGATGGAGTATTAACAGGCCTTGGAGGTTGCCCAATGAGCGGATATGAATTAGTGGGAAATTTGCAGATGAAAGATTTAATTAGCTATTTTGATGAGAAAAAGATAGAATTGAAAATAGACCGGAAGGCATTTGATGAGGCATTCTCAATTGCCATGCGAGTTTTAAATGTAACATAATTAGTAACTTAAATATAAGGTAATATGCAAAAAGTATTTAAAAATGCAAAGGAAGCAATAAGCGACATAAAGAGTGGTATGTCGATAATGCTTGGTGGTTTTGGTTTGTGCGGTATTCCCGAAAATTCAATTGATGCACTTGTTGAAGCTGATATAACAAAGCTTACATGTATTTCGAACAACGCAGGGATTGATAATGTGGGATTAGGCAAACTTTTACGAAAACATCAAATTTATAAGATGATTTCTTCATATGTTGGCGAGAATAAAGAATTTGAAAGACAATTACTAAGTGGTGAGCTTGTTGTTGATTTAATTCCACAAGGAACATTAGCCGAACGTATTAGGGCAGGTGGAGCAGGTATACCTGCATTTTTTGTTCCTGCCGGTTACGGAACCGAAGTACAAGGTGATAAAGAAGTGCGTGAGTTTAATGGTAAAATGCATATCCTCGAGAAAGGTTTAAGGGCTGATTTTGCTTTGGTTAAAGCATGGAAAGGTGATACTAAGGGAAATTTGATTTATCGCCACACGGCAAATAACTTTAATAATATGATGGCAGCGGCAGGTATTATTACAATAGCCGAAGTTGAAGAACTTGTTCCTGCCGGAGAGCTCGATCCGAACTGTATTCACACACCTGCAATCTATGTTCAACGAATATTTCAGGGAACCGACTATAAAAAGCAAATAGAATTTGAAACAACTTCTGATTAGAGAATAGTAATAGATTAGTAAAATTGTAAATTATATATTATGGCTTTAGATAAAAACGGAATAGCAAAACGAATAGCACAGGAATTACAAGATGGATATTATGTTAATCTTGGTATTGGTATTCCTACATTAGTAGCAAATTATATCCCCGATGGTATGGATGTTACTCTACAATCGGAAAACGGATTATTGGGCATTGGTCCTTTCCCGACTAAGGATAAAGTTGATCCCGACTTAATAAATGCCGGTAAACAAACTGTAACTTACGTTGATGGAAGTGCGTTTTTCGATTCGGCAGAAAGCTTCGCAATGATAAGAGGCGGACATGTTGACTTAACCGTACTTGGTGCTTTTGAGGTTACCGAAAATGGAGATATTGCAAGTTGGAAAGTGCCGGGTAAACTTATTAAAGGAATGGGTGGTGCCATGGATCTTGTTGCGGCTGCAAAAAATATTATTGTTGCAATGCGACAAACCGACCGCGATGGTAATTCAAAATTGCTTAAAGAGTGCACTTTACCTCTAACAGGTGTAAATTGTGTAAAAAAGATAGTTACCGATTTAGGTTTTTATGAGGTTAAGGATGGTGCTTTTGTACTTCTCGAAAGAGCACCCGGTGTTAGTATCGAAGATATTAAAAATGCAACTGAAGGTAATTTGGTTATTGAAGGCGATATACCTGAAATGAAGTTGTAAGTTATAATTATCAAACAGAAAAGAATATGTTTAATTATCCAAAGAAAGTTACAATTGGAGATATTACTGTTCGTGATGGTTTTCAACACGAAGAGAAATTTATTCCAACCGCAGCAAAAATATGGACTCTCGAAGAATCAATACTTGCAGGTTTTAAACACCTCGAAGTAACAAATTTTGGTAATCCTAAAGGAATGCCTCAGTTTAGCGATGCCGACGAGGTGTTTAAAGGAATACGAAACAGTAAACGTGTAAAAGACTTGTTACCGGGTGTTAAGTTAACAGCTGTAACTATTCGCGAAAGAGCAATAGAAAGAGCAATTCAGGCTCATAACGAAGGTTGGGGGCCGGATAGGATTCTTGTAATGGTTTCAACAAGCGAATCGCATCACAAAAAAAATTCAGGTCTCTCCCTTGCCGATTATTGGAAAATGTGTGAAGAGTGGATTCCAAAATGTCGAGATGCAGGAATGAAAGTAAACGGGACAGTCAGTACAATTTGGGGTTGCCCTATTGAAGGTCCTACAGAAATGAAGAAGGCAGTTGAGTTTGCTCAGCGTTGGTTAGATATTGGTGCAACCGATGTTGAACATGCCGACCACGATGGCTCTGCTTCTCCCGATAGAATATACAGATATTTCTCCATGCTTTTAGATCATTTCCAGGACCCATCAAAGCATATTGTGCATTTTCATACAACACGAGGCTGGGGTTTGGCAAATATTCTTGCAGCCCTGCAAGCCGGTATGACTAATTACGAAGGTTCGATGGGCGGAATAGGTGGACAGCCGGCTAACTTTGTAGATGGCGTACCTGTTTCGGGAACAGGCTCATATTACTACAAAGATGCAAGTGCTGTCGGACTGGTTAGCACCGAGGATATGGTTGTAATGATGGACGAAATGGGTATCGACACAGGTATTGATATTGATAAACTTCTTGTACTTGGTAGTATGGTTGAGCGTATTGTTGGTCGCAGACTTCGTTCAGAAGCAATAAAAAACGGCAGAATACCTAAGGAATTAAAGTAATCTAAGCAAGGCGATGCAAATTTTCATCTTCTTTACCGCACGTACCGATACCTCTTGTTTCGTACGGCAGAAAGAGGGGCGTTGTTCTCAAGAAACGTCTTCTTTATCTATCAGGTTAAATATTATCCTATAGCTATACAGTTTTGTTAGAATGGATAGTTTAAGAACACAATATAAAATAGTCTATAATTAAAGAATTTAGTTCAGTAATTTTATAAATCTAACCTTGATTTCTTGAAGAATAAATTAAAGCCAATATTATTCATTTTCTTAATACTTATTGTAAGTATTTATTTCTTTTTTTTTGGCTTTAGAAAAAAAGAAGTATCTTTAATAAATAATGGTGAACCGATAATATTTGCACACAGGGGTGTAAAAAATTATTGCGTAGAAAATAGTGGCGAATCATTTAATATAGCTGATAAGCTTAATTTCCAAGCACTTGAAATAGATATTTCGCAAACTAAAGATGGAGTTATTGTTATTTTTCATGACGAGAATTGTAAACGGCTATTAAATATTGATACAAATATTTGTGATGTAAATTATGCAAGTATAAAAGATAAGAAATTAATCTATAAAGGTAAGAAATCAAATAATAAAATACTTACTCTAAATAGTTTCCTGAACAGATATCAGAAAGATAAAATTATCTATCTTGATATAAAAACACCAACGGAACAATTAGCTGATAGTTTATTGATTTATTTGGGAAAGAGTAAGAATTATGAGACTACATTAATTGCTGATGCAAATATCTTTTTCTTGATGTATCTAAAAATAAGAAACCATAATATTAGAACAGTTTTAGAAGGTTTTAATAAGAACAGAGAGTTATTATATTACATTTTTCCTCATAAATATAAACCTGACTTTTATTCAAGTTTTCTATCAGAAGTTGATAGTGGGCATATTGCTTTTCTGAAAAAGAATGATTTAATAAAAAGGAAAATAGTATATGGAGTGAATAAAAGTAATCTGGATGAGGCAATTCATTATGGTTTGCAAAATATTATAATTGATTATGATTCAACAATGATAGATGCAGACAATATCCTTATGCAACTAAAAGAATATAATCGTTAAAATATTTATTATGAAAAATGTTAGTGCGATATCATTATTAATAAAAATTTATCTTTTAGTACTTAGCATATTTTCTGTTTTTCGATTAATGCTATTCTTCACCGAAATAAACCGACTTGAGTTCTCTTTTGAAACAATTCAAAATGTTGTTAAGGCATTTATAATGGGTATTAGGTTTGACATTGTTATTACTGGTTATGTCATGATTTTACCCGGCTTATTTCTTCTTATTCAGGATATTATAATAGAAAGAAGTAAATTTGCTCATAGGTTTATTCGGTTTTGGATTTTCTTTTTATTTAGTTTAGCATTTGTTATTTGTGCTGCTGATATTCCTTATTTTAACCAATTCTTTTCTCGATTTTCAATTGGTGCCTTCAACTGGATGGATAGTCCACGCTTTGTTTTTAATATGATAATTGAAGAACCTAGATATTTCCTCGTTGTATTTCCGTGGGTAATTTTGGTGTATTTATTTTACAAGTTTTTACAAAAAATATTTAGGCAAGACTATCCAATTAGTAAAATGAATATTGCAGTAAAGATATTCTTATCTGTAATATTTCTTTTTTTAATGTTACTTGGAATAAGAGG
>JANTGP010000030.1 GCA_024762835.1 Bacteroidota bacterium | reverse complement strand
TGAAGTTTAATGTAGAAAATATGAAATAATTTTTGTAATATTGTACTAGATTTTTTGAAAGTCGTTAATGGGTTCTACGGTCTTCAATAAATTTACTGAAAAAACTAATTTTTAGAACCCACCTTAATAATTCTATTATGAAAGTAAAATGTTTTATCTTATCGATTTTAAGCATAATCATATTTTCGCAATATGCTAATACTCAAACTACATTATCAACAGGTGATATAGCTATAATAGGAATTAGAACAGATAACCCCGACGATTTTTCTTTTGTTTTATTAGTTGATATAGCAAGTAGTACTGTGATAAATTTTACTGATAACGCATGGATAAGTTCATCAAATGCGTTTAGAACAGGAGAAGGAACAGCTACATTTACCTCCTCAACAGCATATTCTGCAGGTACAGTTATAAGCTATTCCGGCAATTCTTCTGAATTTTCAACATCAGGAAGTTTTGTGTTAAGCACTTCCGGTGATCAAGTTCTTGCTTATCAAGGGAGTTCCGGTAGTCCAACGTTTATATTTGCTGCCCAGACAAACAGTCTTAACTGGCAAACCGGAAGTACACTTAGCTCAAAGACCTCTAATCTTCCATCGGGTTTAACAGATGGAGGCACAGCAGTTGCTGTAGGTAGTGGCAGTGGAGATACTGACGAATGGGATGATGCTTGGTATTCAGGAATTTCAACCGGAAGTAAAGAAGACCTTCTTGCTTCAATTGCTGATCAAAGTAACTGGTCAGGAGATAATTCAGCGGCAAACTATTCTCCTCTAAGCTCTTTTACTGTTACTAATGTTAATAATCCGGCTTCTTTTTCTGCTCAAGGAAGTAGTAGCACACAAATAGATTTATCTGCAACAGCAAATACAAATAACGATACCATAATGGTTGCCTATAATTCGACAAACACATTTGGAACACCTAGCGGGACTTACAGTGCGGGAAACACGATTTCTGGTGGCGGCACTGTACATTTCTGGGGTTTGGCATCATCTCTGACTAATCACACCGGATTAAGCTCGGGGCAAACAGTTTACTACGAAGCCTGGTCTTATGATGGCTCTAGCTATTCATCAGGTGTTACAGACAATGCTACAACATTTAAAGCTGAGCCAACAAACCATGTACTTAGTTTTACAACAGGTACAGTATCTGCCTCATCTATCCCTTTAACATGGAGTGACAATGACGGTACCGTAGTAGCCGATAATTATTTGATAATAGCAAGTTCAACATCATATGCAGCAATAACCAACCCTGTTGATGGCACAGCTCAAACTGACGAAACTGATTTGTCCGATGGTAGTGGAGTGGTTAATGTTGCTCACGGTTCTGAGGCATATAATAGTTGGCTTCATATGAACTCAGGGACCACTTATTTTTTTAAAATATTCCCCTACACAAACTCAGGATCTGCAATTGATTATAAAACAGATGGAACAATTCCTCAAGCAAATGGAACCACCACTACAAGCTATAGCAATGGTAGCATTATTATCACCGAAATTATGAAGGACCCATCGTCAGTAGCTGATACAAAAGGAGAATGGTTTGAAATTTTTAATACAACCTTAAGCGATATCGATATTAACTCTTGGACAATCTCAGATAACGGCTCAGATTCTCACACAATAAGTAATGGTGGTTCTTTATATATTCCGGCTCAAGACTTCCTAACACTTGGACGCAATAGTACAACATCAACTAATGGAGGTGTAACGATTGATTACCAATATAGTGGCTTTATCCTTGGAAATTCTGATGATGAGATTATTTTAAAAGATGATTCAGGAAATACAATTGATAGCATTGCCTACGACAATGGTATAGATTGGGCAGAACAAGCAGGAGTATCTCTTCAATTTATTGGTTTGGAAACAGATGACAACAATGATGGTGCTAACTGGGAATTAGCCTCATTCAGAGAGAACGGTTTTGATAATTCACAAACAGATTTGGGATCACCAGGCACAAATGGAATAGGACAAAACCTTTATGATACAACAACATGGACAGGAACAAACAATTGGGCAGATGGGAATGCACCAGGTAACTCAAACTGGAGTAAGGGCTCTCCCGGAAGTCAAACTGATGTTATTATTGATGGAATTATAACAGTAAGTAACAATGTTAACTGCGATAACTTATCTGTTAAACCTGAAATGTCAATAACGATAAGTTCAGGCTATACATTAGAAGTAAACGGTGACCTTACACTTGATTGTAACAGTAACACAGATGCACCTGGTTCATTAATAGATAACGGAACACTTACAGTTAACGGAACATCAAAATTTAAGAGATACCTACCCGTTAACGATTGGCAATATGTTTCAATACCGGTTGGGCAAGGTACAGGAGCAACATCGAGCAGTTTTATCCCGTCAAGCGGATATGCCTATCTTAGAGATTTTACCGATGGCGACGACTGGGGAGATTATATTTATGCAACCAATTACCAGCTCGAAGTAATGAAAGGCTATATTGTTTATTTAACCGGAACAAAAACCGTTGAGTTTACAGGTAGTTTCAATACAGGGTCTCAATCATATTCGCCGGTTTATACAGGAACAAACTTTTGCTTTACCGGAAATCCTTACCCATCTGCTATTGATTGGGAAGCATCATCGGGCTGGACCCGCACCAATGTAAGCGACAATTTCTGGGTATGGAATCACAGCGTTGGAAATTACGGTGTTTACTTGCTTAGCGGAGGTAGCGGAACAGCAACAAATAATGCTACACAGTATATACCTGCAAGTCAAGCTTTCTTTATTAAAACAACAGCAGCCTCACCTGCATTTGCTGTTACAAACGATGTCAGAGTTCATAATACCCAGACTTTTTACAAAACCCAATCCTTCGCTATTAATCAATTAAACCTTACGGTTGAAGGAAATGAAGGAGAAGACGAAATTATTATCCGTTTCGATTCACTTGCAACCGATAGTATTGATGTTAATCTGGATATTGAAAAAATGTTCGGAGCTTCTTATGCCCCACAGCTTTTTTCAGTAAATAATAATGAAAACCTTAGTATTAATACACTATCTGCATTAACAACTAATGTATCTGTACCTGTTAGCATCACAGTTGGTGAACCCGGCATTTATAGCATATTTGCCGATAATCTCGAAAGTTTTGCATCCGGAACTTCAATAATAATTGAAGATTTACTTACTAGTACTTTTATTGATTTAGTTGAAACCGAAGGATTCTCTTTTAATGTAGATACAGCAGATGTGCCTGAAAGGTTTATAGTTCACTTTTCACCAATTATTACTGATATTGAGAAACAAGCAAAACCAATTGTTAATATATATTCGTATGACAATTCAATATATCTTAGGGCAAGAGAATCAATAGACGGATTAGTGGAAGTATACAATCTGGGGGGGCAAAATATAATAAGTAAAAAGATGGATTCGTATTTTATGAAAATAGATATGCATAATAACAATGGATACTTTTTGGTTAGATTTATTTCTGATAAAGAAACAGTTACAAAAAAACTGTTTATAAATAAATAAAAACAAATAGATGGAATTAAACACATTAACCTCAATATCTCCTATTGATGGTAGATACCGAAACAAAGTTAAAGAGCTTGCACCTTATTTTTCAGAATATGGCTTAATAAAATATCGTGTCAGGGTTGAGATTGAATATTTTATTGCTCTATGTCGTTTACCTCTTCCGGGATTAGATAATTTTGACAAATCATTATTTCCGGTACTTAAAAATATCTATTTACAATTTAATGAAAGCGATGCAATACGCATTAAAGATATTGAATCTGTTACCAACCACGATGTAAAAGCTGTTGAGTATTTAATAAAAGAGAAATTCGACGAACTGAATTTACATGATTACAAAGAGTTTATCCACTTTGGACTTACATCTCAGGATATTAATAATACTGCTACACCCTTATCTGTAAAAGAAGCAGTAAACAACATTTACCTTCCTGAATTGGAAAAAGTAGTTTCATTTCTGAGCGAACTAGCAATTAATTGGCAAACTGTACCAATGCTTGCACATACCCACGGTCAGCCTGCATCCCCTACCCGTCTGGGAAAAGAGATTAAGGTTTTTGTTGAGAGATTAAGTAAGCAAATTTCATTTCTGAGTTTGGTTCCTCATTCTGCAAAATTTGGAGGAGCAACCGGAAATTTCAATGCCCATCATGTTGCCTATCCCGAAATTGATTGGGTAGAATTTGCAAATACATTTGTTAATACTATTTTGCAGCTTGATCGTTCACAAACAACAACTCAAATAGAGCACTACGATAATATAGCTGCTTTGTTTGACAGCATGAAACGTATAAATACTATCCTTATTGATTTAAGCCGCGATATATGGACTTATATCTCCATAGAATATTTTAAGCAAAAAATTAAAAAAGGTGAAGTTGGTTCTTCAGCAATGCCACACAAGGTTAACCCAATTGATTTTGAAAATGCTGAGGGAAATCTTGGTATTGCAAATGCTATATTTGAACATCTTGCCTCAAAATTGCCGATTAGTCGCTTACAAAGAGACCTTACTGACTCAACTGTTTTAAGAAATGTAGGGGTCCCTATTGCACATACAATTATTGCTGTTAAATCGTTATTAAAAGGCCTGGATAAATTAATTCTTAACGAATCAAAATTAAACGAAGACCTTGAAAATAATTGGAATGTGGTTGCAGAGGCTATTCAAACAATATTAAGAAGAGAAAATTATCCTAATCCTTATGAGGCACTTAAATCATTAACGCGGACAAATAAAAGAATGGATGCAACTATTATTGCTACTTTTATAGACCAACTTGATGTAAGAGATTCGGTGAAAATGGAATTAAAACAGATTACACCCCAAAATTATACGGGAATCTGATTATCTATTATTTGACAACCATCTTCCATCGAATGAAAAAAGTAAATTAAAATGAAGAAACTATTTATAGTATTTGTATTATTAGCTATTTCGGCAACTATATTTTCACAAGATATTAAAACAGATAATTACTTAAACTTCGACAGTTTGGAAACCGGCCATAGTATTTTGAAAATTGATTTCAATTATTTATTAGGCAGCAACTCTCTTAACAATGAGTTTATCAATACATTTATAAATGGCGGCTTTATAAATGACGAACTAAAACACTCAGTTTCATTAAAAAACAACAACCTTTTAGGCAGCAATAATAATCTTAATCTATGCTACGAATTCAAGGCTGACAGTCTCTTAAATATTTCTAACTCGGTTCTTAGATTTTCTCTTTCCGAAAATATATTTGCCGATGCTCTTTTTAACGATGTCTATTTCAATCTTCTCTTCTTTGGAAATTCAAATACAACAAATGCCGACCTATCAGGATTCAACTTTAAATCGTTAATCTACCAAAAATTAACAATTGGCTTATTTAAGGATTTTGGTGGTGAAAACATTAAACTTAGTGGTTATGCAGGCTTATCTATTGTAAAAGGTCAGAATTTTTACTCGTTAAGCATTCCGTCGGGTAAATTAGTAACTGCCGATAACGGCACATCAATCTATAGTGAATTAAATTACAATTTTAACCGTTCAGACAGTATTCCAAGTAATTTTACCAATTGGCTGGGAAACGGAATTTCAGCTGATCTTTATTTTTCCTTAAAGAATATGAAGAACAATAACGAGTTATCATTTGTACTGAACAATCTGGGGGGTATCTCATGGAATGAAAACTCACTCTCAACAAATCTCGACACCGCTGTTACTTTTAGCGGCGTTGAACTCAACAATATTCTTGATTTATCTTTATTCGGCACAGAATTTATTGACAAAGACAGCCTTATAACTGAATTAATTGAGAACAAAACACACAAATCAAAAGCATTTACTTATTTACCTGCAACTTTAGCAGTCAATTATCATTTCAATTCTAAAACACTCCATGCAGACATGGATTTAGGTGCACAGACACTATTATTTTCAAACATGAAAATTCCTTTTGTTTACTTGCGTGCTAACACAAAGTTATCAAAATCATTAAATGGGATGATTCAATTTGCTTACGGTGGATATGTAGGCTTTCAGCTTGGAGTTGGGCTTGAAACTAAAATTGCTGATAAATTGTATCTTCATATATTTTCTTCAAACATAAGTGGATTCTTGTTTCCTAAAAGTACCTTCGGACAACAATTAAAGCTTTCTCTTGCATACAAGTTTTAGTTATAATTAATTGAATTGTAAAAAGATAATAACTCTTAAAATGAATAGAATAATAGACACATTACCTCACATAAATAGTTCATCTAACTTTTTTCTTCTTGCCGGACCATGCGTTGTTGAAGATGAATACACTGTTTTAAGCATTGCTGAGAAAATAAAGGAAATTACAACTAAGTTGCAAATACCTTTTGTCTTTAAAGCATCATACAGGAAAGCAAACCGCTCGAAGATTTCTTCATTTTCTGGAATTGGTGACGAGAAAGCATTAGCTATACTTCAAAAAGTAAAAACGGAATTTAAACTTCCAATTGTTACTGATATTCATCTTCCGCATGAAGCAGCAATTGCAGCGGAGGTAGCAGACATTCTTCAGATACCTGCTTTTCTTTGTCGCCAAACCGAATTACTGATTGCTGCTGCTAAGACCGATAAAGTAATAAATATCAAGAAAGGGCAGTTTCTTGCGCCTGCCTCTATGCAACATGCAGCAAGCAAAGTGGTAGAATCAGGAAACAACAAAGTAATGCTTACAGAAAGAGGTACAATGTTTGGCTACCAAGACCTCATTATTGATTATAGAGGAATACCGGAAATGCAAGCAATTGGCTTCCCCGTAATACTTGACATAACTCATTCGTTGCAACAACCCAATCAATCTTCGGGAGTTTCGGGAGGCAGACCTGATATGATAGAAACAGTTGCACGGGCAGGAATTGCAGTTGGGGTTGATGGATTATTTATCGAAACCCATCCCGATCCGGCAAATGCAAAGTCCGATGGTGCGAATATGCTCCATCTTGACTTATTGGAAAATTTATTAACAAACTTAGTTAAACTACATCAAGTGGTAAATCAGTTGTAAACTTATTAATGATGCAAAAACAGTGAATATTTACGAATAAAAATAAATAAATAACATGATTTTCAAATAATAAAAAATATTATATTTTTACAGTCGTTAGATTATTAAGTATTTTAAATAATAATATCATGAAAAAAAATAAAATCGCATCACTTTTTACTCTTTTGGCTATTGTATCCGTAGCATTTATTTTTACTGCCTGTCCGGGCAAAGACACAACACCTCCTCATGTGTATTTAAAAGGGCCTAACCCTTATTACATTACTTTAAATGACAATTACATTGAGTATGGTTTTAATACTTACGACAACAGAGATGACTCAACAGCTTTAACAATTGAAATTGATAATCCAATTGACACTTTAGAAGAAGATTATCTTACAGTTGACGGACATGATTATTTTCTTGGCGTTGGTGCAACTGTTGAAGTTGGGGAATATATTGTTACATATACCATTACCGATACCGAAGGGAATAAAACGGTTGTCGAGCGTAATGTATCTGTTAGCAATTCACTTGAAAAATATGCCAGAGTTTATAATGTTGTAAAAGAGAACCTAACAAATCCTCAGATTAGTTATGAGCCTTATGAGCTGGAAATTGAGTACCATGATAACCTAAATAATAGATTATGGTTCCCTAAATTTTCTAATTTCGACTTTTACAATATCAATGTGTATGTTGATATTGTAGGTGATAGTATTTTTATCCCTCTTCAAACATTCCCCGACGATAATAACTATCTGGTAGAAGGAATTGATGATGCAAATAATGGTTTTGCAGGTATCTTTAACAGAAGTAATTACAGATTTGAAATAAACTATACCGCATCAAGTGCATCAACACAAGCTCAGGAATACCACGAGATTTTAACAAAACAATAGTTTTATTACAATATAACAGAAAAAGGAATGTTTTGAAGTTTATTCAATACATTCCTTTTTTAGTACATACAGGTTTATAAAATGCAGAATTTCAGAAACGCTATAATTATACTTGTAAAGAGAATACTCTTGTTATTATTTCTATTTACATTACTTAGAGTATTCTTCTTTATAACAAACTATAGTTATTTTAATTCTGCCGGTTTTTTTAGTGATTTGTATTTCTTCGTTGTGGGTATTCGTTTTGATTATACAGCTATCGTATATTTTAACAGTGCTTTTATTCTTTTTAGCCTTCTGCCATTTGCGTTTGTAAATCACAAACTATCACAGAAAATACTAAAAGTAATTTATATAGCAACAAACTCCTTACTATTAATAAGTGATTTAGCAGATTCTTCATATTTTCAATTCTCTAACAAACGTTCGGCTGCTGATGTTCTGAGTATGTCAACTACAGGTAATGATTTTATTAACCTTTTGCCAAAATACATTGCTGATTATTGGTTCGTTCTATTAATCTGGGGATTATTGATTTTTGTTATGCTATGGTTGTATCCAAAATCTAAAAACAATAAATCATATAAAAACACATCTCTGTCAAGGACATTATTTCAAATTGTAGCAGCAGTTTTAATTGCAGCAATAATATATATTCCGGCAAGAGGAATTGGATATAAACCTGTGCGAATAATATCAGCATCATCTTATGTTCAACCGGAGTATATGGCAATTGTACTAAATACACCATTCTGCATTATTACAACATTACAAAAAGAAGAACTTCCGGATTATAACTTCTTCAGTAAAAAAGATGCCTCTTTAATTTACTCATGCACAAAGAACTACAAATCGGACAAACCATTTATAAAACCGAATATTATTGTAATAATCCTCGAAAGTTTTGGAAAAGAATACACCGGTGCATTTAATCCGTATGAAGGACATACACCATTTCTCGATTCGTTAATTAATACCGGTTTAAGTTGTCAACAAGCATATGCAAACGGCAAACGCTCTGTTGAAGGTATTCCTGCTGTACTTTCAAGTATCCCTTCTTTAATGAACCAACCCTTTATATCAAGTCAGTTTGCAAGTAACCAAATCAATAGTTTTGGAAGTATCTTGTCTGATGAAGCATACTACACAGCCTTTTTCCATGGTGGCATAAACGGCACTATGGGTTTTGACAATTTCTGTGCACTAGCTGGTATAGAGCATTATTACGGTTTAAACGAATATCCCGACAAAAATGATTACGATGGAAACTGGGGTATCCCCGACCACAAATTCTACAAGTTCTTTCATAACCGGTTAAACGAATTTCCAAAACCCTTCTTTGCTTCAATATTCAGCCTCTCATCTCATCATCCTTACACTATACCTGAGGAGTTTAAAGATAAGTTTAAAGAAGGCAGTCTTCCTATTCACAAAAGCATCGAATACGCCGACTATTCATTACGAATGTTCTTCGATTCGGTAAAAAATGAACCATGGTTTGATAATACTTTATTTGTAATAACAGCAGACCACACTTCACAATCAAAAGTTAAAAGATATCAAACAGAAACCGGGTCACATTCTGTGCCTTTGATTTTTTATATGCCCGGAAATAATTTCTTTACAGGAAAAATAGATAAATGCGTTTCACAAGCCGATATTCTTCCCTCTGTACTTGATTACATTCACTACCCCTATGAGTTTTTTTGTTTTGGCAACAGTATTTTTAGAACAGACGAACCTCATTTTGCTACAACATATAAAAACAGTATATACCAATTCATTACTGATGATTATGCAATTTATTTCGATGGTCACAAATACAAATCAATATATAATATCAACCAAGACAGCCTGTTAAAGCATGACCTAATTGATTCTATATCAATACTAGAAAAGTATGATAATCTGCTTAAAGCATATATACAACAATACGACTTTAGTCTTAACAACAACCAAATGAAAGCAGTTGATAAGAATACAAAGAAATAGATTAAACCCCAAAGAAAAGAGCAAAACAGCTGTGATAAAACATACAAAGAGTAAGTAGTGAATTTTACTATATTTTTCTAAATTTGTGAAGTATTAAAATAATATAAATATGAAGCAATTAAATATCTATAAACCAAAAAATAATGTACGAATTGTAACGGCAGCATCACTTTTCGACGGCCATGATGCAGCTATCAATATAATGAGGCGTATAATTCAGGCAAGCGGTGCAGAGGTAATCCATCTCGGACACAATCGCTCTGTAATGGAAATTGTTAATTGTGCAATACAAGAAGATGCTCAATCTATTGCCATTACATCATACCAAGGCGGACATATTGAGTTTTTTAAATATATGTACGACTTACTTAAAGAGAAAGGTGCAGGACATATCAAGATTTTTGGTGGCGGCGGCGGTGTTATCCTGCCTCAAGAAATAGAAGAGTTACACAACTATGGCATAAGTAGAATATATTCACCTGACGATGGAAGAACTCTCGGTTTGCAAGGTATGATAAACGATTTGTTGGAACAATCGGATTATCCAACAGGAAATAACTTTAAAGGTAGTATTGAGGATATTAAATCACAAAATTACTTAGAAATAAGCAAACTCATTTCGGCTGCAGAAAACTTCCCGGATGAGACATCAGCTATAATTAAAGATATTTCTAAATTAGCCGATAAAAAAACAACACCTGTTGTAGGAATAACCGGAACAGGAGGCTCAGGAAAATCATCACTGGTTGATGAACTTGTTAGACGTTTTATTGATGATTTTGATGATAAAACGATTGCTATTGTTTCCGTTGACCCAAGCAAACGAAAAACAGGCGGTGCCTTACTTGGTGATCGTATTCGCATGAATTCAATTAATAATGAGCGTGTTTATATGCGTTCGTTGGCAACCCGTCAGGCAAATCTTGCACTTTCGCGATATGTTAAAGATGCCGTACAGATTTTAAAAGTTGCAAATTTCGACTTAATTATTCTCGAAACATCAGGAATAGGACAAAGCGATACCGAAATTGTAGACCATAGCGATTTGGCTCTTTACGTGATGACACCTGAATACGGTGCTGCTACTCAGCTTGAAAAAATTGACATGCTCGACTATGCAGATATTATCTCATTAAATAAATTTGATAAAAGAGGTGGACTGGATGCTTTACGCGATGTAAAAAGACAATATGCAAGAAATCATCAACTTTGGGAAACAGATCTTAACGATCTGCCTGTTTTCCCGACAATTGCATCGCAATTTAACGACCCGGGAGTAAACAGGTTCTATAAAGCATTGTTAGATGGCATTTACCATAAAACCGGAATAAGATTTATATCCGACTTAGAAACAAATGAAGATTTATCGGATAAAGTTTATATCATTCCCCCAAACAGAAATAGATATCTTTCGGAAATTGCCGATACCATTAGAGCTTATAACTCAAAAGCTAAAGAACAAGCTGAGATTGCCCAAAAGCTTTATGCTATTAAAGAAACTATTAGCACCTTAGAAGAAAGTGAAAGCACAAAAGACCTTCTTAAAACTCTTCAGGATAAATACGATGAAATAGAACAGAATCTTGAAATTGCTAATAAAAGAATACTTGAGAAATGGGATGAAAAAGTTGAGGCATATAAGAATCCTATGTATGTTTTTAAGGTTCGTGATAAAGAAATAAAGATAGAAACACACAGCGAATCATTATCACATCAGCAGATTCCAAAGATATCATTACCAAAGTTTATGGCTTGGGGAGATATTTTGCTTTGGAACTTAAAAGAAAATGTTCCCGGAGAGTTTCCCTATGCAGCCGGTGTTTTCCCGTTTAAACGCGAAGGTGAAGACCCAACCCGTATGTTTGCCGGTGAAGGCGGTCCGGAAAGAACAAACAGACGTTTCCATTATGTTTCACTCGGAATGCCTGCAAAACGATTATCAACGGCTTTTGACTCGGTTACCCTGTATGGCGAAGACCCAAACATAAGACCTGATATTTATGGAAAAATAGGTAATTCCGGTGTCTCTATTGCTTGCCTTGATGATGCAAAAAAACTATATTCCGGCTTTAATCTGGTTGATGCAAAGACTTCCGTATCAATGACAATTAATGGCCCTGCTCCTACTTTTGTTGCATTCTTCCTTAATGCAGCCATCGACCAGCAATGCGAACTATACATAAAAGAACACGGACTTGTTGATAAAGTTGAAAAAATAATTGAAGATAAATATAAAAAAGCCGGTTGCCAACGTCCACAATATCAAGGTAAACTACCCGAAGGGAATGACGGCTTAGGATTATTATTGTTGGGAATTACCGGCGATCAGGTTCTTCCGGCTGATGTTTACAACGAAATAAAAGCCCGCACAATTAGCAGTGTAAGAGGAACTATACAGGCAGATATTCTAAAAGAAGATCAAGCACAGAATACATGTATCTTTTCAATCGACTTCTCATTAAAGCTAATGGGCGATGTACAGGAATATTTTATTCAGAACAATGTACGTAACTTCTACTCAGTTTCAATATCAGGTTATCACATAGCCGAAGCCGGTGCAAATCCGATAACTCAACTTGCTCTAACTCTGTCGAATGGCTTTACCTATGTAGAGTATTATTTGGCAAGAGGTTTAGATATAAATGATTTTGCACCTAACTTCTCATTTTTCTTTTCAAACGGCTTAGACCCCGAATACTCTGTTATGGGTAGAGTTGCCCGTTTAATCTGGTCTAAAGCAATGAAAATAAAATACGGAGCAAATCCACGTTCTCAGATGTTGAAATACCATATTCAAACATCAGGACGTTCATTACATGCCCAGGAAATTGATTTTAACGATATACGTACTACCTTGCAAGCCTTATATGCAATTTACGACAACTGTAACTCTTTGCATACAAATGCATACGATGAAGCCATTACAACACCAACCGAAGAATCGGTTAGACGAGCAATGGCAATCCAATTGATTATAAATCATGAGTTGGGATTAGCCAAAAATCAAAATCCTCTTCAAGGTTCATTTATTATTGAAGAACTCACAGACTTGGTTGAAGAAGCTGTAATGCTTGAGTTTGACCGAATTACCGAAAGAGGTGGAACATTGGGAGCAATGGAAACCATGTATCAGCGAAATAAGATTCAGGAAGAATCACTTTATTACGAGAAGATGAAACACAGCGGCGAGTTACCTATTATGGGGGTTAACACCTTTATTTCGTCAAAAGGTTCACCAACATTAATTCCGAATGAAGTAATTCGTTCAACAGAGAAAGAAAAAAAGTATCAAATAGAAATGCTTAAGAATTTACATAAGATTAATGAAGATATTACACCAAAGATACTTGAAGAATTAAAACAAACTGCTATTAATCACGACAATGTTTTTGAAAACCTTATTGAAGCGGTTAAATATTGCTCGCTTGGACAAATAACATCAAGTTTGTTTAAAGTAGGCGGTCAATACAGAAGAAGCATGTAATTGGTTTGATAATGAGATAGTTATTTAATGATATAATGGAATATTAATCTATATCAAATATTGCAAAATAAACAATAAAATATTAAGCAAATAACAATAATATGGAAGCACGGATTTTATGTCTGAAACCTGAATTTGACATTACTAAAGTAGCAATCTTTCAAGGGAGTAATATGCTTTATCTTAAATCAATAAAGCATTCAAAAGAACAATTAAAAGGCTTTTTGAAAATTACCGACCAGCATCAGATACGAGCTAACGAAATATTAGAAGAACTAAAAGATGCTGAAATCAAAACAGATTTAATAAAAGTTGTAATTGGCAGAGGTGGTTTGGTAAAACCAATACCATCAGGCGTTTACGAAGTAAATGAAAAACTAAAAAATGACCTATACAATGAAGATTTAGGCGAACATTCTGTTAATTTGGGTGGATTAATTGCAGATGATCTTGCAAAAATGCTTCCGGCCGCCAAAGCCTATATTGCCGACCCTGTAGTTGTGGACGAGATGGATGACATTGCAAGAGTCACCGGCTGGCCTGAATTTGAGAGACACTCTGTCTTTCACGCTCTTACACAGAAGGCAATTGCCAGAAAACATGCCAAAGCCGTAATGAAAAAATATGAAGAACTAAATATTATTGTTGCAAACTTAGGCGAGGGTATCTCAATCGGTGCTCACATGAAAGGTAAAGTAGTTGACGTAAATCAGGCTTTTGATGGCGAAGGTCCTTTCTCTTTAGAACGAACGGGCAGTTTACCTTTAATTGATATTGTAAAATACTGTTTTAGTGGCAAATATACTGAAGAGGAAGTCTTAAAGAAGATTCGTTCAGAAGGTGGAATGATTGCCCATTTAGGTACTCGTAATCTCTTTAAAATTGAAGAGATGATAGAAAAGAATGACGAAAAAGCTAAGTTTATTTTTGAAGCCATGGCATATCAGGTTTCTAAATATATCGGTTCGATGGTACCGGTACTTAACAGCAATGTAGATGCAATTCTTTTAACAGGAATGATTGCTCATAACAAATTATTTACCGATTATATTATTGAAAGAGTAGGTAAACTTGCAACCGTTCATATTTATCCCGGCGAATGTATTGCAGACGGTTTAGCCTTAAATGCCAATATGTTATTAAAAGGCGAGATTAAAGCTAAAGTTTACAAATAAACATATTCTTAATTATGGATTATCTTGAATTAAATTGTAATATGTATCCTTTTAGCAAATGGGCTACGGATATATTTTCATCAATGCTTGCTGATGCTGGATACGAGAGTTTTGTTGATACCGAAACGGGAACATTGGCTTATATTCCAAAGGTCTATTTCAACGCTGAGATATTAAAAGATATTGCCAACAATGATATATTCAATGGAATAAGCATACAGTTTAAGAAAAAAGTCATAAAACAACAAAATTGGAATGCAGTATGGGAATCAAACTTTGCACCTGTAATTGTTAATGATAAATGCATTATTAAAGCACCCTTTCATGATGTAAAAAAAACATATCCTTACGAAATACTTATTGAACCTAAGATGTCATTTGGTACCGGCCATCACGAAACAACATCACTTATTATTGAAAATATCCTTGAGTTAGATTTTACCGGAAAAACAGTTCTTGATATGGGCTGTGGAACGGCTATTCTGGCAATTCTGGCTTCAATGAGAAATGCTAAACACATAACTGCAATTGATAACGATTTATGGGCATATAACAATAGTATAGAAAACATTAAGAAAAATAACATCAATAATATTGAGGTCCATCATGGAGATGCAAAATTGATAAAAGGAAAGTATTATGATATTATTCTGGCAAATATAAACAGGAATATTCTGCTTGAAGATATAAAGAAATATGCAGCATGTATGGAAACGGGGGCAATCTTAATACTAAGTGGCATTTATACCACTGATATGAATATTATTAAATCGGAATGTAATAAATACAGACTAAAGTTCAATTCATTAAGAGAAAAGAACAAGTGGGCTGCTGCAAGTTTTGTAATGAGTTAAAACATTTGATTTTTAAAGATTAAAAACTTCTATCATGAGAATAAAATACTTTATTACATTATTTCTTTCAATATTTGTCTGGATTACTGTAAATGCCCAGAGAATCACCAAATTCAGTGAAAATGAAGAAGATTTTCTGCAACAAGCTGAGACTTATCTGACAAAAGGAAATAAAGAAAAGGGTAAGATTACTTATGATGAGTTTATTGAACATTGGATGGCGGGATACTTCACTGATAAAGAGAAGGCTGAGATTATCAGAACATCAAATAAACTTTTAAAAAGACATGCTCGCTCCTTCCCTCATTTTAACAACTACTTAAAATCACTGATTGCCTTTAACAATAGCCTTCAAGATGCTGAAAGCAAAATTCAATGGCAAAAAGCTCTTGACTATATGTTGGATAACCGAAGCATACAGCTTACTAAAGTTGCTCTACTGCTTGAAAACACCATCTATCTTCTAAACGAAAATATTATTTACAAATCACCATCCACAATTTGGAAAAGTAGTATTTACAGTTTCGCCTATAACTTCTCAGGGAAAACGGTTTCTGTAAAATTCGATACTCTTGATTTGGCTTGTTTTGCTAAAAAAGACAGCTTTTATATTTTACAAACTCAAGGAACATATTATCCACTAACAAAAAGCTGGAAAGGTAGAAACGGAATTGTAACATGGGAAAAAGCCGGATTTACAGCCGATTCGGTACATGCAGAATTATCTGAGTATAATATTAACATGATTAAATCGAGCTACTCTGCCGATTCGGTTATCTTTGTTAATAAGACCTACTCAAGCGATCCAATGATGGGGCAACTGATTGATAAGGCAATGACACCGCAAGTATCAAGAAGAATTACCTACCCCCGGTTCAATTCATACAACAAAAGACTTGTGATAAAAGATATTTACCCTCATGTGAATTATGAGGGTGGATTTTCGATGCATGGTAATAAATTCCTTGGAGCAGGAACAAGTAAAGAAGATGCATATCTGAATTTTTATGTGAAAGATACTCTTTTGCTTACAGCTTCATCAAAAGACTTTGTTTTTAAAAAGGATGTGGTTACATCGCCAAATACTGAAATTGTGATAAGGCTTGAGTCAGATTCAATTTATCATCCGCGTCTGAAGTTTAAGTTTATTGTTTCATCGCGAGAAATTTATATCATTCGAACAGGAAAGGGAATGTCAAAAATTCCGTTTTATGATACCTACCATAAAGTAGATATGGACTTTGAACAAATTGTTTGGAACATTGACAGCACTAAGATTAAGTTTGAGATGATTAAAGGCGGTGAGTCCAGGCCTGCTGTTTTTGAGTCAGCAAATTACTATAGCTCTGACAGATACAACGGCTTACAAGGCTACGACAAGCATCACCCCTATATTACAATTGCAAAATTTGCAAAAGCATTCGGCTCTGATGAGTTTTATGCTATCGACTATGCAAATTATCTCGGAATGCCCCCTACTCAGGTCAGGCAACAATTAATGCGAATGTCATATCTTGGTGTAATTGACTATGATGTCGACGAACAATACGTTGTTGTTAGAGACCGCTTGTATTATTATCTCAATGCTCATCTAGGTAAGGTTGATTACGATGTTATGATGTTTATTTCGAATCCGGGCAGACAATTAAATGCAAATTTGAGCCTGCTCACAAAAGATATTGAGATTTATGGTGTACCATCGATTTTATTGAGTGACTCGCAACAAGTAAAAGTTTTTCCAGACAAGGGTAAGATTTTATTACAAAAAAACAGAGACTTTGAATTTGACGGAAAAGTTGAAACCGCCTTATTTGATTTCTATGGAAAGAAATTCGCCTTTTCTTATGACGATTTTCAGTTAGGACTTGAGAATATCGACTCTTTACGGATATTTGTGCCCGTTCGCACCAAAGAAGGTCGCTATATCCTTGCAAAAGTAAGAACTGTTATCCAGGATGTTACAGGAAGTTTACAGATTGATATGCCCAACAATAAGTCAGGCTCTGTAAGCTTTCCTCAATTTCCGATTTTTAGCAGCGAAAGAAACTCATATGTGTACTACGACAACCCAAAGATATATGGCGGAGTATATGACAGAGAATCATTTTACTTTCAAATTGAACCATACACAATCGACAGCTTAAATGACTATTCAACCAAATCAATTAAATTTTACGGCAACCTGACTTCGGCAGGAATATTCCCTCCCTTTGATGAAGTATTGACTGTCCAACCGGATTTATCATTAGGTTTTATTTCGCACACTACGCCAAGCGGATATTCTGCATATGATAAAGGAAATTATAAAAATGAGATTCGCTTAAGCAACATGGGACTGCGTGGCGAAGGAGAGCTTAATTACTTAACATCAACAACAAACTGCCACGATTTTATTTTCTTTCCCGACTCAACAAATGCTCATGCAGAGACATTTGAGGTAAAGAAACAAGTTGCTTCATCAGAATTCCCTTCTGTTTGGGGTACAAATGTGTTCGTTCACTGGGAACCCAAAAGCGACGAAATGAAATGTTTTACCAAAAAGGATAAGCTGTATATGTATGACAAAGAGATGCTTCTAACCGGCCATGTAAAAATAGAACCTCAAGGAATGAGCGGAGGTGGATATATGGAGTTTGACAAAGCCGAGATGCAAGCCGAATTATGTGATTATAAAGCCAATCTTTTTGACACGGATAGTGCAGATTTTAAAATCCATACAAGCGACCTAACAGGCTATGCTTTCCAAACCGAAAATGTTACAGCTCATATTGATTTCCTTAACAGAAAAGGGAAATTTAGTCTTAATGCAGATGAAACATTTGTTGAATTTCCACCAATTCAATACATATGCTCTATGGATATTTTTGATTGGTATATGGACAAGGAAGAAATTGATATGTCCATTTCGTGGCTTGAGGCAAAAGATAAAATATGGATACCGGATGCTGATCCATTTGATTTAACAGATAATGAGCCGGTTGGTTCTATCTTTATCTCAACTCATCCCAAACAAGACTCGCTGCGTTTTGTATCATCATTGGCAAATTACAAAATCAAAGAACAGCTAATTACGGCATATAACGTAAGAACCATTAAAGTGGCCGATGCCAGCATTTTACCGGGCGATGGTATTGTTTATATTGAAAAGAAAGCAATCATCCGCCCTCTTGAAGATGCCCGTATTGTAGCTAATGTCGACACAAAATATCATTTACTCTTTGATTGCGAAGTCAATATCTTTGGTAAAAACAGTTATAACGCTACTGCTGAATATAACTATGTTGACGAGCTGAAGCAAGAACAAAAAATCCACTTTGAAGTTGTTGCTGTTGATGACTCATTGAATACTTACGCTAAAGGCAATATACCCGATACAAGTTATTTTATGCTAAACCCTGGCTTTGAGTTTAAGGGGAAAGTAAGCTTAATAGCCAGTCACGAGTTTCTGGAATTTGATGGAGGTGTTAAGATGAACTATGATTGTAGTAGATTAAGCAATAACTGGCTTGATTTCGTTTCGGAAATTAATCCAATGGAAGTCCGCATTCCTGTTTCTGAGAATCCTGTTGATATAGCAGGCAATAAACTAAAAGCAGGTATTATCCTGACAAAAGATTCAACTCACATATTTACATCATTTTTAAATAAACCTAAGAAATACAGCGACATTGAGGTATTGCCCGTTAATGGATTTCTGGCATATGACAGTTCGATTGGCGAATATAGCATTGCATCTTTAGAAAAAACCGAGAACCCTGACATTGCAGGGAATATGCTCAGACTAAAAAAAGATAATTGCGAAGTTAATGGCGAAGGTAAGATTGACCTTGGTGTTTATACCGGACAAATAAAGATAAACTCGGCAGGTTTATGTAATCACGATTTGATAAACGATACAATTGAGTTCAATCTGATGATGGTATTTGATTTCTATTTCCCAAAATCTGTTCTCGAGATGATTTCAAATTCAATGTATAACAGCACGGAATTGGAACCGGCTGACCTGTCAGGTGAGACATTTTTAAAAGGATTACCCGAACTTGTTGGTGAAGATGAAGCAGCCAAAGCTTTTCAAAACCTCAGCCTTTACGGCGAATACAGAAATATACCAAAAGAATTGAACAAATCTCTTGTTCTTACAGAAGTTAATCTTGTATGGGATACACAAACAAGGTCATATGTTTCATACGGGCCAATCGGAATTGGAAATATTGGAAATAAAGAGATTAACAGGTATGTAGATGGAAAAATTGAGTTTGTAAAATCAAGAAGCATAAATGAGTTTACTCTATATCTTCAACTTGATTATAACAACTGGTACTATTTTGAGTATAAGCGTAATAATCTGTTTGTTGTCTCTTCAGACGATAACTTTAATTTTGCTTTAAGAAATATGAAGCCCGAGAAAAGACGAAATGAGATTGACGGCGAACCACCATTATCCATTGTTCCGGCAAATGAGCGTAAACGCACATACTTCCTACGTAAATTTAATATGAAAGAAGAAGAAAGTGATGATTATTAGAAATAAAAGAATGCTAATTTGCTATTGATGAAACCATAGCAAACGCTATTAGAACTCTAGCTACGCCACGATATATTCTTAATCAAAATATGTTGAAGTGTATAAATTATCAGTGTTTATAAAAATTTTCTGAGAATTTGCAAATTCGCCATTTTTATCATAATTTAATATAGTGTTTATTAGTATATTAGATTGTTTGTTCATAAAACTATTGTAAAATACTATAATTGTATTTCTATTGTGTTTTACTGATGTATTATTAATACTATTATGCAAACTAATAATCATAGTATAATAATCATTTAATGAAAAGGGCGTTTTTATTTGATTTGGTATTTGAGAATTAATATATTGATTAATTGATTTTTCCCAATTAAGATTTGGGAATCCTGTAATAAAACAATTAACAAGATGAAAAATTACACTATCATTTTTATAATAGATTAATTGTAAGGGCTGTAACAGGTTTTGTTGTAATAGAGTATCATCTAACAATAAAATATTTTTCAGATATAAAGTGTCATTTATTTTGTATACTGGATAATTCTCTATTTGAAACTTTACTGCTGTATTAAGGATATCTTTATCAGTAATATGTTTAATTTTTTTCATACCAGTTATTTGCATAGCAATAAATGTACAATTGCTAATAGAGCTAACAAGAATAATAGTGATTATTATAAATGAAAAGGGGGTGATTAATCCCCCTAATCTGATTTTGCTAATCAGTTGTTTCAATTTCAAAAAATACTTCTCCATACTCATAATTTGAATAATCGATTTCGTAAGAACCTAATTGTACTTCAACATCTGAATAACCAAGTTCCATAGATACTTCAGATCCTATTGAATAGTTTTCTGATACAGTAACATAACCTGAATCATTATCAGCTGATCTACCAAATATTACATGTAGCTTATTATTTATTATTTCAATTTCTGCTTCACCAAAACCAGAAGCAAATTCTGCATTTGTTAATGATTTGGTTTTCTTTTTCCATGTAATAATAAAACAAACACCTACACAATTACCACAGGCACTACCATCATCACATGAACTTCCAAATTGACCATGATGTTTAAATTTGAATATTACTACTAAACCTCGTGAATTAGTGAAATAATTCTTGATAATAGATGTGTTATTGTAATTAATACTGTTATTATCAGCATTTTTGGTCAATTTTATCTCTTTTTCAATATTTTTATTTGAATTGATAGTCTCTTTATCGCATCCTATTTGAAAAAGAAGAACACCAAGTATAAATATTGCTCCTATTATTATTAATATCTTTTTCATAATTTATAATTTTTTCATTAATAAAATATTTGGGTTAATTAAAGATCAAGTTTTAATCATATTAGAGTTTACCGAAAAAAACAATATGCGATAAATAGAATTTGGCTACTATTTACCGCATCTGTTTGT
>JANTGP010000029.1 GCA_024762835.1 Bacteroidota bacterium | reverse complement strand
AAAAGAATCTTGGATTTGATAAACCTTTTGAATTATTTTATAATTTTATAAACAAAAATGTCGCATTTGCTGGTTGAATCTACCACTGCTAACTTAAAACAGGACTGCGATGTTATGATTGACCAAGTAAGAGCAATTGACAACAAAAGATTTTTAAAAGAACAGGGAAATTAGGAGTTGAGTTGAGTAATATTGTTAAAGAGAACTTGAATATAATAATTGATCTAGAATAAAGTAAGGCGGTATAGCAACTAAGCATTTGTCTCGCCGATACTTCGACTAAGCTCAGTAACAAGGCCGGAGATGAATGCAGTGCTGACTGATTCGGATTTACTAGCTGAATCTATTCCATAAAATTAATGATTGAATTTTTAGAGAATAGTTATCTTTTTTTATACTTTTGTATCCAAATGAATACAGTAGATAAATTTACTTTATTGAAAAAACAGTTGAGTTTGATAGATGGTTGAGAAAACTAAAAGACTTTAGAGCCAAAGCCAAAATATTATTTCGAATTCAAAAGATTGAGAAGGATGAACACTTTGGTGATTGCGAGCCAGTTGGCGATGGTATCCGTGAACTGAAGGTTAATTATGCCAAGGGTTACAGGGTTTACTTCAAGGAAAAGGATGGAAAAATAATTCTTCTTCTGATTGGTGGAAATAAATCAACTCAACAAAGGGACATTGAAAAAGCAAAAGAGATTTGGAAAAAACTAAAAAGATAGAGATATGAAAACTTCAAGATTTGAAATAGCTGATTATTTGGATAATAAAGAAATGATTGCGGAATATCTCAATGCGGTTTTGGAGGAAGGAGATAATTCTGATGTAATTACCGCAATTGGACATATTGCCAAATCAATTGGTATGACAAAAATTGCTGATGAAACCGGGATGAGCAGACCAAGTTTGTACAAAGCACTATCAGATGGAGCAAAACCACAATTTGATACGATAATGAAGGTTTTAAAAGCGATTGGAGGACAAATACAAATAAATCCATTGACAGCTTAACAACGAACCAAACAACTAAGCATTCGTCTTGCAGATACTTCTACTAAACTCAGTAACAAGGCTGGAGATGAATGTAGTGTTGACTGATCCAGATATGCGGGTGTACGGGTGTTTGGGAAGCTTTTTAATGCTGTGGCGTAGGCAATATTTTTGCCTGAATGAATTTCTTTCTGCAATTAATATGGGTTAATCCTACCATGTCTTGGTCTAAAAGACAAAAAACCCGACAAAAAGAGTATATTTGTCCATATATTTACTAGTTGTGTGTAATGCAAAAAAAAAGGACAATGAGACAAATTTTAACTCTGACAATAGGATTGATTTTCCTAACTCAAATATCATTTGGACAGACCCAGATGAACATTGAACAAAAGCCGTATATCGAAGTAACAGGACATGCTGAGAAAAAAATTATTCCAGATGAAATTTATCTTTCGATTACAATAAAAGAAAGAGAATCAGGTCGAGACAAAATTACTGTTGAACAACAAGAAAAAGACTTGAGACAAGCTTTGACTGACTTGAACATTTCACTTGAATTATTGACTGTTGCCGATGCCCAAGCGGACTACATAAGAGTTAAATGGACTAAGAAGGACGTTATTTCACAAAGCGAGTATGAACTCAAATTGTCGACCGCCCAACAAGTTGCAGACGTTTTCGAAAAACTCGATGAAATAAAAATCGACAACGCTTACATTTCAAGAGTAAGTCACTCTAAAATAAAGGAATACCGTAAAGAAGTTGAAATTGAAGCAATTAAGAATGCGAAATCCAAAGCCGACTATTTATTAGCAGCAATTGGACAGGAAACAGGGACAGCCTTGATTGTCAATGAACGTAATTCAAATTCAGACGACTACTATATTGACGGAGTTCAAATTCGTGGAGCAAGAGCTTCAAGTGGAATTATGTACGAAGTGCCAAGTCAAGATAAATTTAAAGGAACAATAGACTTTAAGAAAATTAAATTGGAAACAACGATTTACGTAAAATTTGAAATAAAATAAAAGCACATACACACAACAACGCATATAGCTTATGGCGGGTGAACGGCTGCCAGCAAGGTTTTCGCATTGTAGCCAGCTGTGGTTTCGATGGATAGGAAATTGCTTCGTAAACCGCCACAAGCCATATGCAAACCGTTGGCGTGCATTAGAAAAAAATTTCCAAATATTGAAAAAGGAATGTATTTTTGATAAATGAAAAGTTCTGAAATTAAAATATATAAAACGCCTGATGGACAAACTTCCATTGAAGTAAAATTAGAAAAAGAAACCGTTTGGTTATCCCAAAAGCAAATGGCAGAACTTTTTGATAAAGATAGTGACACCATAGGCCTTCATTTACGAAACATTTATAAATCAGGAGAATTAGATGAAATTTCAACTACCGAGAAATACTCGGTAGTTCAACAGGAAGGAAAAAGGAATGTTAAACGACAGATAAAATATTACAATCTGGATGCTATTATCTCAGTAGGATACAGGGTAAATTCAAAACGAGGAATATTGTTTAGAAAATGGGCAACCCAATTATTGAAAGACTACCTGATAAAGGGATACACAATCAACCAACAAAGATTACAACAACAAGTAAAGCAACTCAATGAATTAAAAGAAACCATAAAAATATTAGGAACAACACTGAAATACAAGGAATTGACCAATAATGAGAGTGCGGGGCTCTTGAAAATCATATCTGACTATTCTTATGCCTTGGACATTCTTGACCAATACGATTATCAGACATTAAAAATTGAAAATACCTCCGGAAAAGAAGTTTATCAATTAACGTATGAAGAGGCGGTAAAACAAATCAATTTGGTTAAAAAAGCATACGGGAATAGTGAATTATTTGGAAACGAAAAAGATGAATCGTTTAAAAGTTCATTAGCGACAATTTATCAAACATTTGGCGGTGTTGATTTATACCCAAGTGTAGAAGAAAAAGCAGCAAACTTATTGTACTTCATTGTTAAAAACCATTCATTTACAGACGGAAACAAAAGAATAGCAGCATTTTTGTTTTTGTATTTTCTTGAAAAGAACGGATTACTTTTTACAGAAACCGGGAACAAACGAATTGCAGACAATGCATTGGTTGCCTTAACATTAATGATAGCAGTAAGCAAACCGGAAGAAAAAGAAACAATGATAAAAGTAATTGTAAACCTGATTAATAAAAGTAACTAACGACACGCTAACAACTAAGCATTCGTCTCGCCGATAGGCCAGAGATGTATGCATTGTTGACTGATCCGGATTTGCTAGGGGGTAATACTTAAAATATAAGGATGTTTGGGAAGCTTTTTAATGCTGTGAGGTAGGCAATATTTTTGCCTGAATGAATTTTTTTTCTGCAATTAATATGGGTTAAATTTACGATTTAACTTTTTGTGTCATCATTTATCCAATAGTTTTTGCCTTGATATTAATCAAAAGAAATCCGAGTTTAAAGCATAAGTCTTTAAATTAAGGAAGCTGTTCTATTGCCTTTTTAACAATAGTTTTACTTTTTTTGATAAATCATAATTCTAAATTTTAATTAATAATTGAACAAAGGAAAATAAATATTAACTTTGGAAAAAATAAAGCTCCTTTACTAAAGGAAGGATTAGTTCAATAAACGATATAAGTCATTGTAGACTAATGTCTTGTGGTGATCCATAGCTCCAGCCGTTAGCAGTTATTAGAAAATAGAAACATGCATAGAAAAACAATAGTAAATTCAATAGTAGTGATATTGACATTTTTGATTGCTTTTTACGGCAAACAAATATTATCAGAATATTATACAATCTCAATTTCTTCTGATTATTTGAAAATTTCCTATTACTATTTGTGGTGGATGTTACCAACAGCATTAATTACAGGACTTTTATTCGGATTCAAAAATATATTTTATAATATCGGTATTCAAAAAGGCTTTATAATAGGGCTTTTATTTTCAATTATTACTGTATTGCCTATGTTAATAAGTTCTGCAATAATTGGACATATTGGAGAAGATTTAAATATGTTCAGTTTAATTCATCACACACTTTTTGCAGGATTTATGGAGGAATACTTATTAAGAGCTTTTTTATTTGGAATATTATTCAGAAGATTATGATGGGGGTTTATTCCTGCTTCAATATTAGGAGCCTTGATTTTCGGATTAGGACATATTTATCAAGGTTCTACGTTTCTGGAAACCACAGGAGTCTTTTTCATAACTTCTATTGGTGCTATTTGGTTTGCATGGTTATACATTGAATGGAATAATAACCTATGGGTTCCCATTTTCCTCCATATTCTTATGAATCTTTCATGGGGATTGTTTGAAGTAAGTAGTAACGCATTGGGAGGATTTTATACAAATGTGTTTAGAATAATTACAATTATTTTAACAATAATAATAACCATTAAATACAATAAGAAAAACGGATTAAGAATAAACAGGAAGAATTTGATTGTAAATAATAACAACTGCTATTAAAAAATATATGTCATTTAGCAGATAGTACTATCCCGAGCTTTTGGAAAAAGATAATAGCAATAATCAAACATCAATAAGGCTAGAGACTAAATTAGCGTAAAGTGTAATCTTTAATTTTTATGAGTTATGTATCTTAACGAACATTAAAAAAACAAGAATATTCTAATAAATATTAATCCATTTGAATCGAATCCATAATTGAATTTTGTAAAAACAATTTACACAACTATTACGTTCTTAAAGTTTATATTATTATTTTATTTTTATTTAGCTTCAAACAATATTCGTAAAGTCTATTATTGTGATAAAATTACTATTTATAGCAGGAGTTTATTTTGGCATTTTTGTTAATTTGCAAGATAGTTCTCCTAATAATGAATTTCAAAATTTACAGCAAATGAATAATATTGATACAATTACCCTTGGTGCCGGTTGTTTTTGGTGTGTGGAGACAATATTTCAGAATTTAAAAGGAGTACAAACAGTTGTTTCCGGATATTCAGGAGGCTCGGTTATTAATCCTTCATACAAAGAAGTTTGTACAGGGACAACAGGGCACGCTGAGGTTTGCATGATAAGATATGATACAACTGTAATAAGCCTTGAAAACTTGCTTGAGGTATTTTGGAAGGTTCATGACCCGACCACTTTAAACAGACAAGGTGCTGATGTGGGTACCCAATATCGTTCGGTAATTTATTATGAAAATGAAGAACAAAGAAAGATTGCCGAAGAGTATAAGAAGAAACTCAATGATTCCGGAATATGGGATAGTCCGGTTGTAACCGAAATTAGTCCTTTTATAAATTTCTATCCGGCTGAAGATTACCATCAGGACTATTATAACCAAAATAAGAATGAAGGATATTGTCGAATGGTGATTACTCCAAAGTTGGAAAAATTTAAAAAAGTATTCTCTGATAAATTAAAGCAATAGTCTTCCGGTGGTTTTTGGGAAATTATCTTATCTTTGAAACTTATTCAATCAATATATATAACCCAAACAAACATACCCGATTATGAGAATATTTAAGACTGCCCTTATTTTTACTTTTTTACTTGCATTTACCTTTAACATATCAGCTCAAACGCCAAAATGGGTAAAGATGATGAATGACCCATCGGTAAACTTTTTTGATGTTGAGAAGGAAGCAAACAATTATTTTAAAGATAAAGATAAAGGAAAAGGCTCAGGGTGGAAGCAATTTCAAAGATGGAAATATTTTACCGAACAAAGGTTTTATCCTACCGGAGACAGATCACTTTCTGAAGCAGGTATTGCATGGAAAGAAATATTAAAGTTCAAGGATAAATACTCGGGTAAAGATTCTCGTAGTCTTAATCCATGGACTGAACTTGGGCCACACACCTCGGCTGTTGTTACAGGTCATTGGTCGCCGGGCATTGGACGTATTGATGCAATAGCTGTGGACCCGCTGAATGATAGTATTATTTATTGCGGCTCACCATCAGGTGGTTTATGGAAAAGTATTGATGCCGGAGCAAGTTGGACGGCTTTAACTGATTATCTACCAATAATTGGAATTAGTAGTATAGCAATAGACCCGGGGAATACAGATATTGTTTATATTGCTACGGGGGATAAAGATGCCGGACAAGTCTATAGTATCGGTGTGCTTAAGTCTCTTGATGGTGGGGCAACATGGAATACAACGGGATTAGACTGGACAATCTCACAATCAATTATAATTCATAAACTCATAATTCACCCAAATAATCCTGATATTCTTTTTGCTACTTCGAGTGATGGCATCTTTAAAACACAAAATTCCGGACAAACATGGGTAAATGTATTAAACAACGAGCTTGAAGATATTGAGTTTAAACCCGGTGAGCCTTTAACTGTTTATGGTGTAAGTAATAGCACATTTTATAAATCAACAGATGGTGGCAATAGTTTTACAACTGTGAATGTAAATATTTCTGACAGAGCCCAGATTGCTGTTACTCAGGCAAATTCGGATTATGTTTATCTTGTTTCGGCCGGTTCTGGCATTTTTCGTTCTACCGACAGCGGATCATCATTTTCATACAGAGGTCCTTATCCCGATCAGGGGAATGTTTCGTGGTATGCCTTATCGGCAGCAGCATCACATTCAAATGCCGAGCAGTTACATGTGGGTGAGTTCGAGACATGGGTGTCGAATAACGGAGGATTAAGCTTTACAAAAACTTCGGAATGGACTTGGGGAAATTCTGTTGGATATGTGCACTGCGATATACACGAAATGGTTTTTAAAGCCGGAACAATTTATTGCGGAAGCGATGGTCTGATTACCAAGAGTTCGGATGGTGGTTTAAGCTGGATTAATCTTAGCGAAGGAATTGGCACAAGGCAATTTTATCGTATTGCTTGCTCGGCTACTCAGGCAAATACCGTTATGGGAGGTGCTCAGGATAACGGAACAAGCATCATGACAAATGGTAGTTGGCACGAATGGCTTGGTGCTGACGGTATGGATTGTGTAATTGACTGGAACAATCCGGATATTGTGTATGGAACAACGCAAAATGGTAATTTCTATAAATCATCCGTTGGCGGTAGCAATGCTAACGATAATATTGCACAACCCGGGGGAGGGGGATGGATTACACCTCTTGTTATGGATTATACTAACCCTGCGGTTTTGTATGTTGGTAACAACCAAATAATGAAAACAACAAATGGTATGTTAAGCTGGACCAGTATTGGTAATTTTGGTTCGGGTAATGTTGATGCTTTGGCAGTTGCACCCTCAAACTCAAATTATATTTATGCCTCAAAAAACGAATTGATATGGATGACAAGTAATGGAGGTGTTTCATGGACAGAAATTACAGGAAATCTGCCACTTCATAATATTACATATATCACGGTTCATCCCTCAAATCCACAAAAGATAGCTATTAGTATGTCGGGTTATACAAATAACGAAAAGGTTTATGTCTCAAACGATGGCGGGACAACATGGATAAATTTTTCGGGTAACTTGCCGAATCTGCCTGCAAATTGTCTTGTATATCAGAATAGCTCACAAGATGGCTTATATGTAGGTATGGACGTTGGTGTTTATTATCGTGATAATACCCTTACAAACTGGCTCGATTATTTTACTGATTTACCAAATGTTATAATTTCCGAATTAGAGATACAAGAGGCAAGTGGTAAGATACGTGCCGGAACTTTTGGCAGAGGATTGTGGGAAGCCGATCTTTTTAATTCTGTTCCTGCACCTGCTTTTTTATTACAGTTTGTTGATATTACCAATGACGATAACGGGAATGCAATTCCCGACCCGGGTGAAAGTTTTGATATAAATATTAATGCCAATAATTATGGAAATCTTGCATCCTTACCGGCAACTGTAACACTTACAGCAACCGGAGCAAACAGCAATTATATTACAATAAATACAATTCAAAACAATCTTGGTGTTCTTAATCCATCTGATGTAATTTCTTCGAGCCATAACATTACGGTTGACAGCCAAACATCGCTTGAAACAGAAATAGATTTATTATTTACTATTTCTGACGGAACAAACTCAAGTGAGTTGCATCATACGATTGTTATCAGTCAACCTCCGGCTTATACTATGACCAACACTGATAATTACGCATGTTTCGGCTATGTATATGATTCGGGTGGAGAATTGGGTAATTATGCAAATTACGAAGATTATACCATGATAATTTATCCTGTTGACAGCAATAGAAATATTATTCTCGATTTTACTATGTTTGATGTTGAATTTCAGGCAAATTGCAATTATGATTATTTGAAAATATTTGATGGTACATCAATTTTCGACCCATTAATTGGCGAGTATTGTGGAACAAACTCACCGGGGACTGTTGAAGCAACAAACAGCAACGGTGCATTATGTCTTGTCTTTCATGCCGATGAATATGTAACTGAGGCAGGTTGGAAAGCCGGTATTGCTTGCAATCCGCCAATAGGCGTTTCAGAGTTAGACGATGTAAATAAAATCATTATTCATTCAAATCCGACCACAGGACTTTTTAATGTGGAGATTCAGGATAATTCCGGTGAAGATATTGAGCTTAGCATTGTAAACTCATTGGGGCAAATTGTCAAACAGATGGTTAGGCCGGAAACAGCAGGTCGTAATATATTGATCGATATAAGTAACCAACCGGACGGAGTTTATTTTTTGAAAATAAAAACGCTAAAAAGGAATTTCTCGAGTAAGATTGTATTGTCGAGATAGTATTTCGAACAAATTAGATAATATACTCTTTATATAGGGATGATAAGTTGTTACTAGTTTTAATAACAAAAAAAAGATAATTATGAAAAGTGTAGTAGCATTAGTGAGTTTTAAACTAAATGAGGATATTTTAGTTGAAGATTGGAAAAAAATGTCGGATGGCATAAATCAAAGTTTACAAAATGTTGAAGGATTTATATATCGCGATTCCGCTATTTCTGATGATGGGAATGTTTATTGTATCTTGAAGTGGGAGAGTGCAGAAAAACAAGAAGCATTTCTTAAAACAATGAAAGGTGATGAGTTTAAAAATGAAATGGACGAGTTTGCCAGATTGGTGAATATGGAAACTATGAAAAGCGAAGTCTTAAAAGTTATATAATTTTGGTGTATTTGACCTTTATTAACATTATTGATTAAATTAGTTTATCATGAAGAATAAAAGATTAGTTATAACGACTATACTAGGCTTTATTTTTGGTTTCGTTTGTTTGGGTTTTGCATCCGGAGATGGAAATGACATTTCGACAATATTAGCGGCTAATATTGTGGGTGGAAGAGTGCTAATTGGAATTGCCATTGGTATTAGTCGTTTCTCTATGAAGCATTGGAGTATTCATGGTTTGATTATGGGATTGGTATTTAGTTTACCTGCAGGTTTTGGAGCAATGTTGGCACCCGATAATCCTGAGTTTAGCCATACCATGATGTTTATTTCTACAGTTGTAATGGGTATGATTTACGGATTGCTTATTGAGTTAATAACCACAGTCTTATTTAAAGCAAAGAAATAGGACCTGCAGATGAAATACAGTTTAACGCAGCAATTGTTGCCGGTGAAAATTTCTGCTTTTTTCCCGATTTAATATGTGTTTCTACTTAAAGGCAAAAAAGCTATAAACCACATTATTTATGTGGCTAACTTTGGTTTAATACAAATCACCCGAACTAACAGATATATTTATAATCCAAGAAAAAATGCTGAAATTCTCTCAAGAAAGGACAGGTCCGAAGATTTATACTCAGCATATAGCTTTGCTGCTTGATTATTACTGTCGTTTCGTTTGTAATAACGAATAGCTTTTCGATAAACTTTTTTTCTTAGTTTGCTGTCTTCAATTTGTGAGAATACCGGGGAATCGGGGTCTGAACTATACTTTATTATTTTCTGTTTGTTGATAATATCAAGTCCAATATTAGTTAAGAATTCCCAATGTTGATACCATGCAGGAATAATTGCATTAAAAGATCGTAAATACAAACCGTATTTGTAAATATATGGGGCTAAGTTGTTTGTTGACACAGAGATGCTTAAATCCAGGAGCTTGATTAATTGTTTGTTAAAGTTTATTGCCTTACTTCCGTGTAAAGTGGTTGAATTCCAAATAAGAGCTGCGGTAGAGTCTGTTAGATTATTCTTATAGGCAAGCTCAAAAAACAAAGGTTCGGATTTGTTTGATACTGCTGCGTTTGGGAAAAGACAGCGTTGTCTCAACAGGCTGAAAAGAGCTAAGTCATATTCTCCGGTTTGAGAATAGCTCTCAGCTAATTCGTAAAAGAATTGACTGCTAATATAATTTTGCACTTGTTTAATTATTAAACTGTCAGCTGCCATTTCGGCGTTAAAGAGGTTACCTGAAATAAGCTCTTTATTGTGCTGTTTGTTTACAAGCTGTAAATACCTGAGTTCTGTTTTTGTGCTAAACTGGGCAAAACCCAGGCTTGAGAAAAACAGCATTATTGCTAAAGTAGATATTGATATTTTCATGACTTAGAATGTATAAGTTAGTGAAATGCCCGGAACAAAACCGGTGTTAGTTAAACTGTAGCTATTTTCAAGCTTAAGCTTAATGCTGTATTTATACCGTATTAGCTCCTGTTTGTGTTCGAGCCTGGCTTTCCCATGTATCCAATCGAAAAGATAGGTTCCGGCTATTACTCCCAATGAAGTATAAATAACTGTCTTGTATGTTTTATACGACCATGTTGTATTACCTTCTTCCTCGGTATTTTGGGTGTTACTATTATTAAATTTAATTGCAGAAAGAATAGTCTTTCCATCTGCTTTTAATTTTAAATCGGTATAATAAAGTCCTGCATAAGCAATCATACGGGTTCCAAGTAAAATATAGCCGGTTTTGTTTTCTTTAGCCTTAAAATGCACATAACCCGGAACAATGGCAGCATAAGCTGCATCCATCATGCGTATATCTCTTGATAAGAGCTGAAACTCAGTTAGGTTAATACTTTGCTGAACATTAGGCAGCTCTATCTTATCATCTTGAATACGAGGGTAAATGTCAAAATCTTGTGCCGATAAAATAGTGTAATTCAGCACCATCAGTAATAAAAGGTAAGAATATTTTTTCATTTTCATATATTATTAAATTATTCCCAATCAAGTAAGCGTTGTTCTCCTTCAAGAGCTCTTATTTCAGTTGCGTCTTGGCTAACTTCTACAACACCTTTGTAATTTCCATTATTATCTCTTACTGCAAAATACTGTATTAAGATAAATTTATTCATTATGTTAATCCAGAACTTTGCTACATCACGTTCACCTGCTCTAAAAGATTCAACAATTTGTTCAACTATCTTAACACTTTCCGGTGGGTGGCAATTATGAACTTTTCTGCCAATAACTGCATTAGAGCGTGGAAAGATTCTATGTTTTGGCGTTGAGAAAAACACTACTTCATCATTCTCATCAACGTAAGTTATATCGACAGGCAGATGATTAAAAATCAGCCTTATTTGCTCAGGTGTCGGGAAGCCGGTATTTAAATTAACTTTGCCTTGCTGAGTTCTTTCTTTGCTGCTTTTACTATGCTTCTCAAAATATTCGTTATTGATAAACGGGAAGCCGATTTCAACAGCTTCAGCTAAAGCAGAAACAAGTTTCTCATTTTCTATTGTTTCAATTATTCTTGGAAAAAGGATTTTTTCTTCTCTGAATTTAATATTTAGCATATTGAAGTATATATCTCCCAAATGTCTGTTAAATTGTTTTAGATCAAGCTCATTTTTGTCGAGAATAGAAATAATTGTTTTAAGATTCCGGCGAATATCATCGTGAAAAGACCACATTATTTGCAAGCAACGGTAATCGGTCCAGCTGTTCTCAATCATCGGAAAAAGGATATTTTCCTTAATTATGTAATGCTTGTTGAAAAGGCTAATATTTGTAAAATTTTCTTTAAGCTCATTTATTATGTCTTGAGTATAATCACCTTTACTAACTAATTTTATTAGTGGTCTTATTTCTTTCAATTGTGTTTCCATCTTGGCATTATCATCTGCAATAGCCGAAAGGATAGTGTTAGGTGGTGTAGGAATAGCAGGGTAGCTTTGAATAGTTTTATAAAGAATATTCAGAATTTTATTAACTCCTGTTTTTATTTTATCCATTGGGATATTTTCCAATATCATATTATCAAAGGCAGATATAACATCATGAGGAATAATAGTTTCCAGTCTTTCTCTGTATTCTTTGTAAAGCTTTGCTCCATTTTCACCTTCAATCATCTTTCGTGAAAAATCAGAAAGCATTTGAATTCTAATACTTGAGTTATTCGATATTTCTGACATAAATATTTTTACCGATTAGTTTTAAAGTACAAAGGTAATAATAATGCTTGGTTCTTGTAATATTAATTGTATCTCAAACCTGACACCTATTGGCTGGGCGATTAGGTATTTTGAAAATTATCTATATAAAGCGGTTAAATTCCGCAAAAAATATAGTCATGTGCAAAGCTGCATAAGTCGTTTCTGTATTAATAGATTTAAATTTTATTTGTTCCCAATTGAAAATGGTGTTTGTCAAAACAAAAATTCTGTAAATAATTTATAAACCTATGTATTTTCTTGCTACTTTTATTTCATGAATAAATTAGCCTCTTTTATGCCGGTAATAAAGCTGTTGAATAAGTTTATCTCTCTTATAATTATACTTTTACCTCTTGGCTTATTATCGCAAACAAATTTACACTTTACAACAAACCAAGGGCAATGGAATAGTAAAGTTTTGTTTCGGGCATCAATTCCTTCAGGAAGAGTATTTCTTGAGCAAAATTCAATCCTTTTTAATTTTATAGAATTGGGAGCTACACAACATGCCGGATTTGGCAACAGAACAAATAGAGTAAATGAAGTAACCCATTTTCATGCTTATCGAATATCTTTTCTAAATTCTTTACCAAATCCTAAGCTTGTTACCTCTGATAAAGCTGATTATTACGAGAATTTTTATTGTGGTAATAATCCTGACAAATGGCGTTCGCATGTTGAAAATTACGGGGTGGTTTATTATAAATCAATTTATAAAAATATTGATTTGAAGTATTATGGAAGCGGTCAAAGTTTAAAATATGATTTTATTGTTCATAGGGGTGCAGATGCTTCACAAATAAAGCTGTTATATGAAGGTGTTAAATCAATCAGATTAAGAAAAGGAAATTTATTTGTTACAACAAGTGTAAACAAAGTTGAAGAATATAAGCCTTTTACCTATCAGATTATTGATGATGATACTGTGGTAGTTGATTGCAAGTTCCGTCTAAAGCGAAAGACATTGGAATATGATTTTCCTGATGGCTATAATACAAACTATGATCTAATAATTGACCCTTTTCTTGTGTTCTCAACATATTCGGGTTCTACTTCCGATAACTGGGGCTTTACCGCTACTTTTGATTCATTGGGTAATGTATATTCCGGAGGTATAGTTTCCGGGCAGGGTTACCCGGTAAGTACCGGGGCCTTTCAGGATTCGCTTTATGGTGGCGATCCTATTGGAAACACTCTTTGGGATATTGGGCTAATCAAATACGATTCAACCGGAACTCAGCGTCTTTGGGCTACATACCTTGGCGGTTCGGGTGATGAAATGCCTCATAGCCTGGTTGTTGACCAGAACAATAATTTACTTGTCTTCGGAACAACCGGTTCAGCCGACTTCCCAATATCTGCTAATGCTTATGATAATACTTTTAATGGCGGTCCCTCATTAACTTACGATAATGTCGTTGGCTTTAGTAATGGTAGCGATATTTTTGTAACTAAATTAAGCGAAGACGGTACAAGCTTGCTTGCCTCTACATACATGGGAGGAAGTAATATCGACGGTTTAAACTTTCGGCAGTCATACAGCAGTAACCTGATGGATGGTAACGATTCGCTGTATTATAATTACGGCGATGGTGCTCGCGGCGAAATAATTGTCGATGCTCAAGATAATATTTATGTAGGAAGTTGTACTTTTTCAAATAACTTCCCAACAACCGCTTCATCATTTCAACCTGCAATGTCTGCCAGGCAAGAAGGTATTGTTTTTAAACTTAATACTGATATGAGCAATTTATTATGGTGCAGCTATTTTGGTGGAACAAAGGATGATGCTATTTATTCTGTTGATGTTGATGCAAGCGGAAATGCCTATATTGCAGGAGGAACAAATTCAAATGATATTAATACTTCATCAACGGCTTTTGACCCGACTTATCAAGGAGGAAGTGCTGATGGCTTTGTGGCTAAGATAAGCTCCGATGGCACAAATATTCTTGCTTCAAGTTATTATGGTTCACCTGCCTACGACCAGATATACTTTGTACGTGTTGATGAAAGCGACAGTATTTTTATAACAGGCCAAACAAAAGCATCAGGTAGTACATTAATATTTAACGCAGCTTACAATCATCCTAATAGCGGGCAATTTATTGCAAAGTTATCTAATGATTTAACCCAGCTTGAGTGGTCAACTGTTTTTGGAACAGGAAGTGGTAAACCGAATATCTCAATTACTGCTTTTGCGGTTGATAATTCAGATAAGATTTTCCTTTCGGGATGGGGGCGCGACTGGAACTTTACCGAAGGAACGACCGGTATGGAGTACACACCCGGTGCCTATCAGGAGCAAACCGACGGGCAGGATTTTTATATAATGATAATGACAGATGATGCTGCTTGTTTAAAATATGCAACTTTTTTTGGCGAGATACATTATGCCGGATGTAGTAATAGTGGTCGCGACCATGTCGATGGCGGTACCAGTCGTTTCGATAAAAGGGGTTATATATATCAGGCAGCATGTGCCAGCTGTGGTGGTTGCCAGCATTTCCCTACTTATCCTGACCCGGGAGCATGGTCTAACTCAAACAATGCCTCAAATTGTAACAATGCTGTTTTTAAGTTTGAGCTCGATTCACCTTTGCCATTATCGGATTTGCATACTTGTAATGGTGAATCTGCTCATCTTGGTTTTTCAAGCAGCGATACAACAGCAAGCTATGATTGGTATCCGGCTAACCTTGTTGATGATGCTGCAATTTTAAACCCAATACCTGTGGCTACTGTCGAAACAGAGTATATGCTTGTTATTCATAATAACTTTTGTGTTGATACAATTTATCAAACATATTTCCCTCATTTTCTTGAAATGAATCTGATTGACAGTGTGGATATTTGCGATTACGATACTATTGCCCTTGCACCGGTCATAAGCCTTGATACCGGAACAGTGCAGTGGTCATTAAGTCCGGATTTGACAAATATTATTAACATTGGTGATACCCTGTTTGCTTCACCTGATTCAACAACTATGTATTATTGCATTGTGAGCAATGAGTATTGTTCAGTTTTAGATTCGGTTCTGGTAGTGGTTCATAATGTGTCTATTAACGCTATTGCTGATTTTGTGATTTGCTATGGCGATAGTATGGAGCTAAATGCAATAAGCAACTATCCTGGACAGAATATTACTTATTCTTGGCAACCTTCAGATTTAATTCTTTCGGGGCAGAATACAGCTAATCCTTTTATTTATATCAATCAACCAACTATGTTTTACGTTGATGCCTTTAACTCATTTGGTTGTAGTGACGAGGATAGCTTAGAGGTTTCAATTTCGCCTTTTTCTTTAACTGTCGATGAAATTATTATTGAAGAATCTGATACTATTTTTGAGTCACAATCAGTTGTAATATCTGCTCAAACATCTGATAGCCTTAGTTATGCATGGTTTCCCCAACAGGGCTTGGATAATACTAATTTGTCAACAGTAGTTGCATCGCCCAACGAAAGTACATGGTATAATGTAATTGTAAGTGACGAATATGGCTGTCAAAGGCTTGATAGTATTTTCATTTATCTTGAAGATATTTATTGCAACGAAGATTATGTTTTTGTGCCAAGTGCATTCTCACCAAATGGCGATAATTACAATGATGTTTTATATGTTCAAAGCCGGATGACAGATGATATTTATTTTGTTGTTTTTAATCGCTGGGGCGAGAAGGTTTTTGAAACTCATGATATATCAGTAGGTTGGGATGGGGTTTATAAAGGCGAAAAGCAACATCCCGGTGTATTTGTTTATTACCTCAAAGCGGTATGTTGGAACCGCACTGTCTTTGAGAAACGTGGTAATGTTACTCTTTTGAAATAATCACGAACACGACCTGAGGTGATTATCCTAAAAATATATATTTTTACCCTCTCAATTAAATAAATATTCATTATGACTTTATCAATGATTAGCAATACTTGGGTTTACATTATAGTTGGAATTGTAGTATTGCATTTTATTGCCGGATTCGGATATTTAATCTACAAGATATACGGAAAAGGAAATAAAAAATAATTATTTGTTTTTCATGCAATATGTGATAAAAGCAATTGCTGCTTAATATTGCCCCCTTTTTATAGATTCCTAAATAGGATATTGTTTGAATAGTATAAAACTTTTTATAATCACAGTTGTTTAAGCTATCGCTGATATATTAAGAAAAATATTTATAAAAGTGATAGTTACAAAAGATACAAAGATATCGACATTGATAAATGAAAATGAAGCTTCGATAGAGGCAATTGCGACTTTAAATAAAAACTTCAGGAAGTTGAAGAATCCATTATTGAGAAAAATGCTTGCACCAAGAGTAAGTATTAGCGATGCTGCCAAAATTGGGAATTCAAGTGTTGAGGATATTTTAGAGAAACTTGCAGCTATTGGATTTGAGATTGAAAATTACGAAGAGAAAGAAACAATTAACAATAAGAATTTTACTAAAAATATGAGAAAGAATAAAATTGTGGAATTTGATGCCCGACCTATACTCGAAGGTGGTATTGACCCTTTTAAACAAATAATGGAAAAGTTAAAGCTCTTAAAAGCTGATGAGACTTTGCTCATTATCAATACTTTTGAACCTGTACCTTTACTTAATGTATTAAAGTCGAAAGGTTACGAATACGAGGTGGAAAGACCTGAGCAGGGAATCGTTCATACTTATCTTACTAAGATGCAGGATGCCGGCGAATCGGCTGTTGATGATGTTGACGAGTCGAACATTGAGTTATCATTTGCCGATGCCGAAAAACGTTTTGCGGGAAGAATGAAGGAGGTTGATGTTAGAGATCTGGAGATGCCAATGCCTATGGTGAGTATTCTTGAGGAGCTTGAACAATTGGGAAATGGGGATGCATTATATGTACATCACAAGAGATTACCTCAGTATTTGCTTCCCGAATTGGAAAACCGCAATTATAAAATGGTAACGCAAGAGATTGATAATGATAATTTGAAAATAATAATCTTTAAATAATGAAAGCCGGACTAAGTACAAAAAATGCTCCTTCACCATGGGTTGTTTTACCACATTTTCTTTATGGGGCACTTGCATTATTCGTTGCTTCAATATTGCTATTCTTTGCAGCCGGTGAATTATCTCAGTTTTATTTGAGTCCTAAAGTTATAAGTTTAATACATGTTATAGTTTTAGGCTTTATTACAATGATAATTTTTGGTGCTCTATATCAGCTTATTCCGGTTGTAATGGAAGTGAAGCTTTATAGTGAGACCCTTGCCTATATTACCTTTTTCCTTTTCGGATTGGGTGTAATTATGTTGTCTTTTGATTTCTGGTCATTTCTTTTTACTACAAAGGTTCATACAATTATTGCCGGTAGCTTAATAATTCTTGCAGTACTTATATTTGTGTTTAATACGCTAATGAGTGCCTCAAAGACTAAGCTTAATACAATTGAAAATAAATTTATAATAACTTCTGTTATATGGCTTCTTCTTACCGTAGTAATGGGATTATTAATAATAATTAATTTCTCTCATCCTATATTTACCACCTCTCATGTGCAGCTAATGAAGATTCATGTTCATTTAGGAATTGTGGGCTGGTTCTCAATGCTTACAATTGGTGTTGCAAGTAAGCTGTTACCAATGTTTTTTATTGCTCATCGCTTGAATACCAAACTGCTTAAGTTTGCCTTTTATTTCATTAATTTGGGCTTGGTAATGTTATTATTCGACTTGTTCTTTACACATGATTTATATGTTATGACTTTATTTTCGGTAATAATAATAACAGGATTTTTACTTTTTATAAAGTATAATTACGATGCCTATAAAAAGAGATTAAGGAAAAAGTTGGATGTAGGAATGAAGTTATCTGTTCTTGCATTTATTTTTCTTGCAATTTCAATTGTTTTCGGTTTCTTTTCAACTTTAACAATAAACTTTATAAGACCTTATCAAACAAGAGTTGAGACAATATATATTGTTAGTTTTATTATAGGTTTTCTTGTATCGCTAATATTAGGGCAGATGTATAAAACACTTCCTTTTATTGTTTGGTTACAAAGATATCAGGATAAAGTAGGTAAATATAAGATACCACTTCCACAGGATATGTATTCAGAAAAAATTGCTAAATGGCATTACTATAGTTTTGCAATATCTATGATATTATTATTTGGAGGTATTCTGCTGACTAATGAATTAACTATTCAAGTGAGCTCCTTGTTTTTTGTTATTACCTCTTTACTTTATGGCTACAATACAATAATAATCACTTTTCATAAACAAAAACTTGAAGAATTGAAACCTGCGGTTAAACCTGGTAATTAATTATATAATCAGATAAATATTAAAATTATGTTAGATAATCTATCACCAAAAGAAAAAGAAATACTTGCACAAATTAAAACTGTGATTGACCCCGAAGTAGCTGTTAATATTGTCGACCTTGGTTTAATTTATAAAGTTAATTGCGATGAAGAAAACAGAAAGATTAATGTCCTTGCAACATTATCAACAAGAGGTTGTCCGGTAGGAGATACTATCTTTCAGCATATTGAGACAGTTGTTACTGCAAATAATCCGGGATTTGAAGTTGATGTTGAATTAACATGGGAACCTGAGTGGACTCCTGAAATGATTACTGACGATGGAAGAGCAGCTCTTGACGGTTTTTAGATAAGTTGTTTCTGAATGCCTGCTAAGTGGGAATTAATTACGGATTTTGTGTCGTTTTATGGACCGGCATTAGATGCCGGTAATTTATTTCCTGTGTCATAACTTATAAATATTAGTTTATACTACATAATCCGTGAGATTACAGTTTATCTCACGGATTTTTCGTTTACTTGCATAAATTAGCAATAATTGGTATAATTACAAGTTGAAATATATAAACTAAACTCTAGTAAATTGAAAAAGACATATCGCTTTATTATTTTTGTTTTACTTACTTTATTTGTCTCAAATACAATTGTTGCTCAGACTATTAAGCATAAGAAACCATTAACAAGAATTCTGTTTGTTTTTGATGCTTCCCAAAGCATGTTGGGAATGTGGAATAGCGACAGAAAAATAACTATTGCCCGCAATTTACTTATCGAAATGGCTGATAGTATCTCAACTCTTGATAACGTTGAAATGGGCCTTAGGGTTTATGGTCATCAAAGCTATGTACCTCCTCAGGATTGTAATGACACTAAGCTGGAAGTGCCGTTTAGTAAAAATAATATTTTCCGTATTAAGCAAGTCTTAAGGAGTTTATCGCCCAAAGGAACAACACCTATTGCCCATTCACTTGAACTTGCCGGTAGCGATTTCCCAAAATGCGATGATTGTCGTAATATTATTATTCTGATTACAGATGGTATTGAGGCTTGTGACGGCGATCCTTGTGCTGTTTCCCTGGCTTTACAGAAGGAAGGGATTGTACTAAAACCTTTTGTTATTGGTATAGGTCTCGACCTGGAATTTAAAGAAACATTCAAATGCGTCGGGAATTACTTTAATGCCGCTGACGAAGATAAATTCAAAGAGGTTTTTGGGGTAGTAATATCTCAAGCTCTTAATTCAACCACTGCACAAGTTAATTTACTTGATGAGTTTGGACAAGCAACAGAAACTAATGTAAATATGACTTTCTACGATAATTTCTCGGGCAAGATGATGCATAATTATATTCATACCATTAATAATAGAGGAAATCCTGATACAATAATTTTAGATCCATTAATAAAGTATGATATGGTTGTAAGTACTATTCCACCGGTTAGGGTTGACAGTATAGCTTTAACCCCTGGTAAACATACCATTATTGCTGCAGACACACCTCAGGGTACTCTCGAGATTAAGAACAAAAGCATCGAATACCGAGATCTTCAGTTTATTGTAAAAGAAAACGACAAATGTGATGTTTTAAATATACAGGATATTAATAATCCTGAGAAATATATTACAGGCACTTATGATGTTGAGATTTTAACCTTACCTCGTATTGTAATTGATGATATTGATATAAAACAGAGCTACACAACAACTCTAGAGATTCCTAATCCGGGTCTTGCTACTTTTTTATTGAAAACTCCCGGGTATGGTAGTATTTATGTGATGAAGGACAATAAGCTTAAGTGGATAAAAAATCTAAAAACAAATGTTTCTAAAGAGACATTAGTCCTTCAGCCCGGAACTTATTTTGTGTCGTTCAGGTCTCGAAATGCTAATAAGACTTTGTACACAAATACAAAAACATTTAAGATTCGCTCAGGTGGATCAGAACAGGTTATTTTGTATTAGAGCAAAACCGGCTTATTCGTTTTTAATATTTCCAACCATTCAGGCGGTAAACCTGTCAGCTCGTCAATAAAATTGTCTAACTCATCTTTTGTTTTTTTCGATAGCAGATTATTAATCTCCTCGGCAGCTTCCATACTTATCAGGTAGGGGGGAACTTGAGGATCAATCATTCTTCCCTTAAACAAACCTGCAATTTGGTATTCTTTAAGGTCATCAACAGGAGTTCCTTTAATAGCACATTGTTTAAGCAACAGCCCGCTATCCATTCCGCTTAAGTAGAATTCGTTGAGCAGTTCTTGCATATTACTCCTGTTCTCAATAATATAATTCTCAATGTTTTGCATAGACTCTTCCGACATGCTGCCTTTCATATTTTCAACGCAATCTATACACATAGCATATTCTGCTTCAACAATCCCATCTTTAAAGGCTTTTTCAATAACGTACTGAGTATCGTTTTCAAGTAATGAGCAACCACATATTATGCAGTTTTCAATTGGTTTTTCAGAAATATTAGAGTAAAATACTTTTGGTATATTATTTTCCGGTTCCATAGTAAAATGATTTTTTTTGAGAGTATAAAATTATAAATTTTTGCCGTTATATACATTGCTTTTGTAAAATGGTTTAAGGAAGGTTCTAATAATTCATTTGCAAATCCATTGGGTACAGATATAAGAAACAATCTGCTTGCGTTAAATTTTTTCTCAATAGCTAAGGCTGTTCAGAAAAATTTATGCCTTACATTTTATTCATTTCCTGAAAGAAAGAGATTATTAGAACCCTCCTTAAAGTATCCTCAATAAATATATTTATTATTGATCTTTAGAATCTGAACTAATTACTTGTAAAAAAAATACTGTCATTAATTTTATAAGTTAAAAATAATTACAATCTTTCAGCCTGTAAAGATATTCGATAAATTATGCAATTTTCACTTATTACACCAGTGTATAAATGTTCAGCAGAGACTCATGATTATCTTGAGAGTCTGACTCATCAGAATTATGATGATTTTGAGATAATTATTGTTGAAGATGGCAAGCAGGATAGTAGTAAAGCTGTGATTGATAAGTTCTCTGACAAATTGAAAATCAGGT
>JANTGP010000028.1 GCA_024762835.1 Bacteroidota bacterium | reverse complement strand
TCATTTGTAAATAATTATAATCTAAGAACCTATGCATTTGATTTGGGTATAAGAAATAATTCAATGTTTGATTATACACATTTTAAATGGAATCAGGCAACTATTTTATATCCTTACAAAAATTTTAATAATATATTAGGTGATCACTTTTGTCTTCTTCCCATAATATTTTCTCCATTTCGTTATATATTTGGCAGTTATACTTTATTATTATTTCAGATTTTATCAATTATTTGGGGTGGTATAGGCATTTATAAGTATGTTGAGAAAATCTCAAATTCAAAACTTGCTATTTATGCTCAGCTTCATTTTTATGTAATGTGGGGCGTTTTCTCGGCATTAAGTTTCGATTATCACGACAATGTAATTGCAGCAATGCTTGTCCCATGGCTGTTTTATTATTTCCGGATTGAGAAATTTAAATGGGCTGCTGTCTACGCTTTCCTAATTATTATAAGTAAAGAGAATATGTCGTTATGGGCTTTCTTTATTTTTATGGGTATGGCTCTTTTGTTTAGAAAGGAAAAACGTAAAAGAAAGATGTCGCTGATATACTGTGTTGTTTCAATTTTGTTTTTTGTTGTAATAATGAAATGGCTAATGCCATTAGTTGCAAATGGAGTGGAATATCAACATAATAGTTTTTCTGTTTTGGGCGATGATTTTCAGGCTATGATTGCGACCTTGATACATCGACCATCTTATGTCTTCTCATTACTTTTTGAGATACCTCCTAATGCCGCAAAATATCTCGATGATATTGGGATAAAGTCGGAGCTTCATCTTACTGTTTTGTTCGCCGGCGGTGTATTTTTAATCTTCCGTCCTCAGTTTTTAATAATGCTGATTCCAATATATGGACAGAAATTATTTAATAATGACGTAGTTAAGTGGGGCGTTAATTTACATTATTCAATTGAGTTTGTGCCGATTATTACTATTGCAGTGTATTATTACTTAAAAGATATAAAGACAGCTAAATATGCTAAATTTCTTGCTATAGTTTTTTTATTATTAAACTTTGGCAGTTCAATGTCACTTCTCGACCATAGAGTATCCAAGTATTATTCTCACGTAAACAGCAGGTTTTACCAGAAAGAACATTATAACCGGGAGTTTAATGTTAAAGAAGTGAAAGATGTAATGAAATTAATTCCCGCAAATGCCTCTGTGTCGGCAAATACTGTTATTGTTCCACGAATGGCTTTTCGCGACACAATTTATTCTTTCCCTTATGTAGGCGATGCTGAATATATCTTTCTTTTAAACAAAGCCTATGAGACTTATCCATTGAAAAAAGAGGATTATATGGTGAAAATTGCTAAATACAAATCATCACCTGATTGGTCGATATTTTATGAATCGGATGATGTTATTGTTTTTAAACGAAAATAAAAATCAATTAATTAAAATGTAAATCATGAGTTTATTAATTAAAAATATAAAATCCCTTATTCAGGTAGAGGAAAATCCGAAGATATGGGTTGCCGGTGAAAATATGTCAAAGCTCAATACAATTGAAAATGCTTTTTTGCTTATGGATGGCAAGCTGATTACTGATTTTGGTAAGATGGTTGATTGCCCCGTTTCAGCAGATAAAGTAATTGATGCTAAGGGTAAAATGGTTTTTCCTTCATATTGTGATTCACATACTCATTTGGTTTATGCCGGCAGCCGTGAGATTGAATATGGCGATAAGATTCGAGGTTTATCTTACGAAGAAATTGCAAAGCGTGGTGGAGGAATTTTAAACTCCTCAAAGCTTCTTCACGAAACAAGCGAAGACTCATTATATGAGCAATCGATGAAGCGTATTAATGAAATAATTTCCCTTGGTACAGGTGCTGTAGAGATAAAAAGCGGTTACGGACTCAATGTTGAGGATGAGTTAAAGATGTTAAGAGTGATAAAGCGTATTCGCGAAAATTCGGCAATTACCGTAAAGGCAAACTTCCTAGGGGCTCATTCTATTCCGGCAGAGTATAAAAACAAACAAAGCGAATATGTTGATTTAGTGATAAGTGAGATGTTACCCTTAGTTGCAAATGAAGAGCTCGCTGATTTTATTGATGTGTTTTGCGATAAGGGCTTTTTTACTGTTGAAGAAACAGATAAAATACTCTTGGCAGGTATGAAGTATGGTTTACGTGCAAAGATACACGCCAATGAGCTTGATTATTCGGGTGGGATACAAGTAGGTGTAAAGTATAATGCATTATCTGTAGATCATCTTGAATATACCGGAGATGAAGAGATTGCTTGTTTACTTAATTCCGAAACTATGCCGACTCTTTTGCCGGGTGCAGCATTCTTTCTTGGAATGGTTGATCCTCCTGTTCGTAAAATGATTGATGCCGGTTTACCGATTGCATTGGCAAGTGATTATAATCCAGGTTCATCACCTTCAGGTGATATGAAGTTTATTATGTCGTTGGGATGTATTAAGCTGCGTATGTTGCCCGAAGAGGTAATAAATGCAACAACGATAAATACTGCCTATGCAATGGGACTAAGCGAAACACACGGAAGTATTGCCCGTGGAAAAATAGCCAATGTGTTTATAACAAAGGAAATTCCGAGTTACGAATTTATGCCTTATGCTTATGGAAGCAATCTTGTTGATACCGTTATCCTTAATGGAGAAGTTCAGTAAATATTTATTCCTTGGTATTTAACTTTCTAAGCTTAATATTTGTGAGTATCTTTTTTGTGTAAAGAGGGAAATCGCCTTGCAACATCCAGCTAAAATATCCGGGGTTTTGGTCAAGAATATCTTCAACTTTCTGCCCTTTGTATTTACCGAAATTGAAAACTTCTTCATCTTTATCGTTAAGTACAATTCTACCTGCCAGGTCGGCAAATTTATGATATTTGGCAAATTTGTTTAAATAATCCATATCATTATCCAAATCATCATATCTGTCTAACTGTGCTTTAAGAATCTCGTATGTGGCTCTCGTGTCTGCTTCAGCCGAATGAGCACCTACTAAATCTTTGTTGCAGAAAAATTTATATGCAGCAGATAAGGTGCGTTGCTCCATTTTGTGAAAAATAACTTGCACGTCAATCATTCTGCGGTTATTCATGTTAAAATCAACATCTGCACGCAAAAACTCTTCTGCAAGCAAGGGTATATCAAACATATTTGAGTTATATCCGGCTAAATCGCATCCTTCGAGATAGGCAATTAATTGTGGTGCTAATTCTTTAAAACTTGGTTTGTCGGCCACATCAGCATCAAATATACCATGAATCTTTGACACCTTTTCGGGAATTGGTATTGTTGGATTTACGCGGTATGTTATTGTTTCTTCGTGTCCATCCGGAAAAACTTTTAATATCGAGATTTCAACTATTCTGTCTTTGGCAATATTTACTCCGGTTGTTTCCAGATCGAAAAAGGCAAGAGGTTTTGTAAGGTTTAGATTCATAGTAAAAAAAATTACCTGCCGGTATATCCGGCAGGTATATTATTAAATTATTTAAAGTTGACTTTAGCTGTTAATCATCATTGGCATAATGAGCATGAGCAGGTCTTCATTTTCATTCTCATTTTCAAATGGTAAGATTATTCCACCACGTGAGGGGTCAGACATCTCAAGAACAATATCGGGAGTTGAGATATTATTTAATATCTCGATAAGAAATATTGATTTAAAACCAATTTCCATTTCATCGCCATCGTACTGGCATGAAATTGTTTCAACACCGGACATAGCGTAGTCAATATCTTGAGCAGAAACTTGCATCTCGTTATTACCTACTTTTAGTTTAATCAGGTTACTTGCCTGGCTTGAAAATACTGATACTCTTTTCAAACTATTTATAAACTCAACTCTGTCGATGATAAGTTTATTCGGATTATCTGTTGGAATGACAGAGTTATAGCTTGGATATTTACCTTCTGTAAGTCTGCAAATAAGTTTGTAATCTTCCATGAAGAAGAATACATTTTTGCTGTCAAATTTCAGGTCAACTTTACTCTCTTCATCACCCGGTAAAATGTTTTTTAGCAATGATGCCGGTTTCTTAGGCAAAATCAGAGATGAACTGTTTTCTGTCTCGAAATCAACACGTGTGTAACGTACTAATTTATGAGAGTCTGATGATACAAAAATGATATTATCGGTTGATATTTCAAAGAAAATGCCATTCATTACAGGACGAAGCTCATCGTCTGCTGTGGCAAAAAGAGTTCTTGAAATTCCATTAACCAGAATGTCAGAGTTGATATTGGCCTCAAATGTTTCTTCTTCGTTAAGACTTGGTAATTGAGGGAAATCTTCGGGATTTTGCCCCATAATTGTAAATACACCTTTGTCAGATGTTAAGTTAAGTTGGCGATTTTCGTCGTTAATATCAAAACTTAATGGTTGTTCCGGAAATTCACGTAAAATATCATTTAGTCTTTTTGCCTCAATGGCTACACTACCTGAGCCCTCCGATTCATCGGGTTTAAAGGTCGTAATTAATGTAGTTTCTAAATCGGATGCAGTAATTGTTAATTCCCCTTCTTCAAGATTAAAAAGGTAATTGTCAAGAATAGGCAATGTATTCTTTGAATTAATTACTTTGGAAATAGCTTGTAAATGCTTAAAAATCTCTCCTCTCGAAACAATAAATTTCATATGCTTAATATTAATGTGTTTATATCCTTATTAATTAGCTTTTAATATAAATAGAATTATTTATTTTAAAGAAACAAACATACAAAAAAACTTTGATAATTATATGCGATTTATTAAACTAATTAATTCACAGTTTTATAAACTTTGATGTATAACGATATGTTTCTGATGTAACAGATAAATGATAAATTCCTTTGCTTAAGTTTTTAATTTTCAAGTCGGGATTCTTTAGATTGCTTGTTTTTGATAGCACTAATTCTCCTTGTGTATTAAATACTTGTATAATTTTCTGCTTGTTATCGTTTGTTTGTAAAAATAATGTGTTTGTTGCGGGATTTGGATAAGTGTTTATAGCTGTAAGGTAGTTTTTGTTTATTCCCAAACTATTTGAGTATCCGGGGGTAGGGGAAGAGAAAAATGTCCAATCGTTGCCACCGTCCCATGTTAAACCATACGAAGTATCAGCAAACTGCTCAAGATAACTAAGAGTATCAATTTTTGAGAATTGTGAATAGTAAATGCCAATCTGCTCTCCATTATTCGACAGTTTGAAGTTTGTATGTAATACTCCTTGCTCTGTATCGTCATCTGCCCAAAGCAATAAAAACCCACCTGCTGCAATTGTTGTTGTATCGGGATACAAATCGGATATCTGAAATTTAAGCGGATTTGACAAGTCATCGGTAAAATATAAACCACCAATGTTTACCGGATTGCTACCGTAATTATATAATTCAATCCAGTCGTCGTACTCACCTGCATTATCAGTAATTGTACTATTATTGTTTGCCATAAACTCGTTTATTACTAAAGTAGGAATTACAGGAACGCCAAGCTGGGTGATGTTTATTTCCTGGGTACTTACATTTGAGCCGCTTAAACTTATTATAGCGTTACGGCTATTTTCGCTTGTGTTTGCTTCGGTGACAGTAATTGTGAAACTGCCATCATTGATACCTGAAGAAGGATTTACACTTAACCACGATACAGCCGATGTTACATCCCAACTTACATTTGCCGTGACTGTAATAAGCAAACTGTTATTTGCCGTGTTAGGGAAACTATATGCTATGGGGCTGGGAGTTAGATAATAATTGATATTACTTGCACCCGGTGTTGTTTCCGAAAAAAACACCCAATTATTTGAGCCGTCAGGACTACGGCCGTATGAGATATCTGAATTCTGAGCACCGAAACTTAAACTGTCAATTGCATTGCCCATTGCATCAAATATACCTATTTGTTCGCCTGAGCCGGATAACTTAAAATCAATATGCAAAACACCTTGTTCTGTATCTTTATCTGCCCAAAGAACCAGGAACTCTCCGGCTTGAATAATAGTTGAATCATTTCCAACCGGCATTTGGTATAAAAGCGGACTGTTTAAATCATCGGTAATATATAAACCGGCAATGTTTATTGCAGATGCACCTGGATTATATAACTCAATCCAATCTTCATATTCGCCATAGTTATCTATAATATCATTATTGTTTGAAGCTAAAAACTCGTTTATCACTAATGATTGTGCTACGGTAAAAAAAGAAATAAAACTAATTAAAAGGCTTAGGCTTATTGATTTCATGATTACTTGGTTTATGAATTAATAATGGGCACAATTTATAAAAAAACAATAAGTTTAAAAAGAAAGAAAGCAGGTTGGGGACACCTGCTTTCTGATAATCATGGTTTGTTGAAAATTGAGGAGATAAAATATTTAGTATTCACTATTTTCACTTATTAGTCTTATTATTAAGTCATTTAAAAATTCAACTTCATATTCGCCAACACTTGCTTCGATGTGTTCGTTGCCAATGCCACTGTCGTTTGTAATAAAACAATATGTACCATTGGTACTGATTGCCATAAAACGCATCAGAAACTCTGTTTCTTTATCAATGCCACTTGCCGTGACAGGAATTATTTTTATACCTTTTTCGGCAGCGGATTTTATGCTTTCGTGAATACTCTCAATTACTTCACTTTCGTGATGAGGTGGTGCATCTAGTATTAAAAACATAATGCGGGAAATGGCATTTTCTTCCCATTGGTCATTCACTGCCGACTCTAATGCAGTATGCACGGCTTCGGGATAATCACCACCACCACCGGCATAATGTTCATCAACAAATGTCAGTGCATCGGAAATATTTGTAGTGAATGGCATATTCTCTACAAGGTAAGTGTCATTCTCATCGCGGTAAAAAGTAATACCAAGTGAAATATTGAGGTCGTTGAATTGATTCTGAATTGTATGTATAACGTCACCAAGTTCTGTTTTTAGGTATTCAATTTCGTCGCCCATTGAGCCTGTTGCATCAACAACAAACTGAATGTTTGAATTATTAGGAATACTAATCGAAGTGTTTAATTCAAAGATATTGATATTGTTTTCATAAATGTAAATGGGATTTAGCACTTGTTCAATCCCATTGTAACTTAGTTGTATTAAATTGGCTTGGTCGTCGAGATTGTATAAGTCATCCCACAATTCAGCCTTACCTGTATTATCGGTTCTGGCTTTCCATATAGAATTGCCTTGTGAGTCAATAAGTTCAAGATGTGCATTTACAACAGGGCGATTATCTTGATTTACAACTTTAACCGAGTAACGATTTGTGGGGTTAAAGTCCCAATAATCTTTAAAGCTATTCCATGAATTTTCATTCATCAGGTCTGTCCAAAATTGCCAGTTGTCAAGGTCGTTCCATTCACCTGCTGTTATTGTTCCGGGTTCTATTTGTCCACTTCCATTGGGGTCGCTTGAGCCTGAAAAGTCTGCACCTAAAGATTCAAATAAACTGCTATCGTCGCTTGTCATATTTTTTTGACATGAAAGAAACAGGATACTTGTTAGAAGAATTATTCCGGTTAATATTTTTTTGTACATATAAAATGAAAATTTTTAAAATTTTGATTCTTTAATAGGATGACAAATAGCTTGTGATGGTTGCGTAAGATTAGTATTGTTTGCAGAAGTATTATTTGTACTTTTATAAACTGATTTTGAGTACTAATTAGTCTAAGTAAAACTGTGAATTACTTTATGATAAAGATAAGAGAACTGATATTAGTTTGTGTGATTTTTTTAAATCCGATTATTCTGTTGTCAAATTCTTTGGATAACGGAGAGGGTAGACGAGATGCCATTAAATATTTCAAAGAGAATAAAATAAATGAGGCTTTAGAAATATTCAGTGATTTACATTTGGATTTTCCTGCCGATCCTGAGATAAATTTTTATTATGGAGCCTGTTTAGTGAGGAAGCATATTTCTATTGATAAAGCGATTTTCCTTATGCATGAAGCTGCACCCAAAGGTGCTCCTATCCTTGTTTACTATTATCTTGGAATGGCATATAGTTTAAAATATGAGTTTATTAAAGCCGATAAGTATTACCGCCTGTTTAAAAACAAGCGAGGTCTTTTTAAATATAGAAAGATTGATGTCAATCAAGCCATTGAAATGAATGAAAGAGCTGCTTCGCTGGTTCAGAATTGCAATGCTGTTGATATGCTTAGTTATAAGAGTTTTGAGAATAAAGATTTACTGACATATTTAGATGATGTGAATATTGGAAGTAACAGACAGCTTGTTCAAAACTCATATTTTACAAAAACAGATGAGGAAAATGCTTTTCCCTTCACACAAGTTCAATCTGCTTACCGGAATATTATATATTTCTCAAGCTATGCTTCTTCTACAAGAAATGGAAAAGACTTGTTTTCGGTAAAAAAAGAGTCAATTGATTTAAGTGAAGTTGAGAAATTGGAAGATGTGATAAATAGTAAAAATGACGAGATAAATCCCATTATTAGTGCCGATGGCAAAACTTTATATTTCTGTTCAAATGGAAATGGGAGTATGGGAGGCTTTGATATTTTTAAATCAACATTCAACGATAAAACTAACGAGTGGAGTAAAGCTATTAATTTAGGTTTCCCTATTAATTCCGTTTACGACGATTTTCTTTTTGTTCCTGAGTTAACTGATTCAGCTTTTTTGCTTGCATCTAATAGGGACTGTTCAGTAGATAGTACGGGCTTGTTTATCCTAAAAGCTCTCGGCGAAGATGTAAATAGTTATATGTTTGCACCCAAGGATATTGTTTCAATATCTTTGTTTGAAAAAAGCCATGAGTCAGTGACTAAGGCTGATAAAAAACCTCCATTTGTATTTAACGAGACTGTAGAAATTAATTCATTAGAACAATTAAATAATGAGGCGGCAAAGGACATCTACTTACTGAGTTCGTATTCAGATTACTTGAGAAATGAGATTCGTTTGTGTAGAGAAATTTCGGATAGTAAAATAAAAGAGTATGCGAAGAAGAAATTAGAGGCGAGAGAATATAAGGTATCTATTACAAAACTAAAAGAAGAAGACAAGTCGGGTAAGCAATCTATCGCCGAAAACTTCGATAAGGAGCTAAAGTTCCTTGATTCGGAAGCTGACTATTTAGTGGATTATGCCGACCAATTGCAGTTGGATAAAATAAGGCTGGAGGAGCTTAAAGCAAGTATTAAGAATAATTCTCAAAAATGGATTAGTGATAAGGATTTTGATAATTATTCAGATGAGTTAATTCAAAACAGGGTTTTATTAAATAATTATTTCGGTAATAATTTGTCAATACAAAATAATCTCAATAAACTGAATGAAAAGCTTGCAGTAAAACAAGAAGACTTAATTGCATCAAAAGATTTAATCTCAGAAATGAAAGATGAGATTCAAAAAACAGAGATGAGAATAGAAACACAAAAGAATGATAGCAATATAAATAGTAACACTTCTGATTTTCATAAACTTGGTCAATTTAATGTCGAGAAGCAAATTGCTGAACTAAATGCTAAAAATATTCATGACGAAATAAAAAATATCAGCGAGGAGAAACAATTCCTGATTAATCTTAACAAAGAGTTTAAATTGGCAGGCTTTAATGAATTCAATTTTTACGATACTTATGCTACTGAAATAACCGACTCTATAAAAAATATTCTGGGCATAGAGGTTTATGAAAGTACCTTATCTGCAAAGCCTGAAACCGATAAGAAAGTTACAAAGAAGAGAAAATCTTCTGCAATTACTTATACCCCACCAAGTAAAACAGAAGATTGTTATACCATACAGATAGGTATATTCAGTAAACAGCCTGATTTTGATATATTACCCAAAGGGAAACCGTTTTATCGAATAAAAACAAAGTCGGGTTTATGGATATTTACCATTGGTAGTTTTAATAAAAAGAAAGATGCCTCGGAACTTCTTATGCAAGTAAAACAAGCAGGCTTGGATGATGCATTCATTAAAAAATGCAATTTAGATGCCCGGGAGCAATTTTATGTAAACCCGGAAGATGAATTTGTTAAAGAGGAAACTTTGCAAAATTTGAAGGACAAGAAAGGTCTGTTCTTTACCATTCAGATAGGAACATTTATTAAAACAATTCCAACCATTGATGATTTTAACATCAAACCTGTTTTTAGTTACAGAACTTCAAAATCATTGCTAATCATTACTGCCGGGATATATAAATCCTTAAGCGATGCAAAGAGGGATATTGGCAAAGTAGTTAAAGCCGGTTATGCCGATGCATTTGTTATTTCTTTTTATAAAGGAAAAATTATTAAATTAAAAGAAGCTGTTCGGCTTTCTAAATCAACTGAAAATGTTATATTTGCAAGCCCATTGACAATTTATGAAAAAGATACATGTAATAAAGTCAATGAACGTTCTTATATTAACGAAATAGATTATCGTATTCAGATAGCTTCGCATCGCAATATTCCTTCGGACAGTTTGCTGGCTTCGTACAAAGATATTGCTGATAAAACAGAGCTTGAGACTTATGTTGATGATAATGGAATGACCTGTTATACTATTGGACATTTTTATTCTTATTCTCAGGCTTTAAAATCGAAGTTAGCTTTTATACAAAAGGGAGCAAGTGATGCTTTCATTGTTGCTTTTAAAGGAAATAAAAAGATACCGGTTGGTAAAGCAATTAATATTACTGAACACGAATAATGTATCTAAATAGTTTGGATATGAAGATTTTTAATAATTTACATGCTAAGCCAGATTCACAGGATATTGTAAATAATGGTAGCAAGGAAAAAAGACATCTTATTTTACACAATGATGAATTTAATCTTATTGATTTTGTTATTGATACTCTTATAAATGTTTGCGAACATACAGACACTCAGGCTGAACAATGTGCTTTAATAACTCATTATAAAGGTAAATGTGATATAAAAAGCGGTACTTATGAAAGCCTTAAACCTATGAAAGACGAACTTGTACGTAGAGGGTTAAAGGCTACAATAAACTAATATTATGACAATACTGGCTATAATACTTCTTGTGCTTTTCGGGATATTACTTATAATTCTCGAATTTCTTGTTGTTCCCGGAATAACCGTTGCTGGAGTTGGTGGACTAATCTTACTGTTTATAAGTGTTTATATAAGCTTTGATGTTTATGGCTCATATGTTGGCCAATTGGTAACAGTTGGCGAAATTATTGTTGTGTTATTTATCTTGTTTTTTGCTTTTCGAACCAAGACATGGCAAAAACTATCTCTAAAAGCCGAGATAAAAGGGAAAACCAATACACACGATGAAAACTTATTTCAGGTTGGTGATACGGGTAAAAGCATAACCCGCCTTGCACCAATGGGAAAGGTTGAAGTAAGAGATACTATTATTGAAGGAAAATCAACGGGTACTTTTATCGACCAAAATAAAGATATTGAAGTGGTAAAAGTATTACGTAATAAATTAATTGTTAAACTTAAAACCAAATAATTATGTTAACAGGTGCTGCATTTTATATTGTAATTATAGTAATTGTCCTAATTCTTTTATGGATAGTTTTATATTTTATACCGGTTGGACTATGGTTTCAGGCCATCTTATCTGATGTTAGAATTCCATTGATTCAACTAGTGTTTATGCGTTGGAGAAAAGTTCCTCCAACAATTATTGTTAATGCTTTAATTGAAGGGAAAAAAGCCGGATTAGAATTGAATCATAATGATCTCGAAGCACATTATCTGGCAGGAGGAAAGGTTATTAAGGTTATTCATGCCCTTGTTTCGGCAGAAAAGGCGAATCTTAATCTCGACTTTAGAGTTGCAACTGCTATCGACCTGGCCGGTCGTGATGTTTTTGAGGCGGTACAAATGTCGGTAAATCCGAAAGTAATTGATACGCCTCCTGTCACTGCTGTTGCAAAAGACGGTATTCAGCTTATTGCTAAAGCCAGAGTAACTGTTCGTGCCAATATCCTGCAACTTGTAGGTGGTGCCGGCGAAGAAACCGTACTCGCACGTGTTGGCGAAGGTATTGTGTCGTCAATCGGTTCTTCTACCTCACATAAAGCTGTGTTGGAAAATCCCGATTCTATCTCTAAACTTGTGTTGGAAAAAGGTTTGGATTCAGGTACTGCTTTTGAAATTTTGTCAATTGATATTGCTGATATTGACATAGGAAAAAATATTGGTGCTGCATTACAAATGGATCAGGCAGAGGCTGATAAGAATATTGCCCAGGCAAAAGCTGAGGAAAGAAGAGCAATGGCTGTTGCTCTTGAGCAGGAGATGAAAGCTAAAGCACAAGAGGCTCGTGCAAGAGTTATCGAGGCCGAAGCAGAAGTACCTAAAGCTATGGCTGATGCTTTCCGTTCGGGTAACTTAGGTGTAATGGATTACCTAAAAGTGAAAAATATTGAATCTGATACAAGTATGAGAAATTCAATATCAACCCCACCTTCGAATACTAAGAAATAAGAAAACAGAAAACTAAGAATAAAAAAAAGGGCTGTTCATTTTAATTTTAACAGCCCTTTTTTTTATTCCGAATACTTTTATTCTATTTTATAAAACCTGACTCCCTGGTCTATAAGTTTATCTTCGTACAATTTTATAGCTCTTTTTATCCTGTCAATAGCAATCGACGAGATATCTTTAAATCCTTGATTGTACGGCTCAGAAGCTTTTTTTGTCTTTTCGGCTGTTTGTATACAAATAAATTTTCTGTCGCTGCCTGTTTCGTAGTTTAACCTCATTACCGCATGGGCTGTTGATGCCGAACCTGCAAAGTAATCCAATATAATATCATTATTGTCAGTAATCTGAGCAATTAATTTTATCAGCAAGGCGGTGGGTTTCGGATATTTAAAAGGACTCCCGTTTTTGTATAGAGCTTTCATTTCTTTTGTGCCTTGGGATGTAAGGATACCGCTTATTATTGACGAAATAGGTTTGTATCTGCTTCGTAAGTCCTTTTTGTATTTTTTTAGAATAAAGTTTTTATTTTTCTCTTTTGGAAAAACGAGCTTGCCTGATTTTGTCCATTCTTTTACCCTGCGGGGTGCAAAAGCCCAATACCTACCCTTGGGCGGAAAATATTTTTGTCCGGTATAGGGATTGACAATTGCAAATCTGTAACTTTCTGTTCCGCTGGCTGCCGAAGGATTGTCGGCACACCAATCTCCATTTGGGTCATTATCGGGGTTTTTATAGGCTTTAAAATCTTTTTCCACACCCTTAAACATAATCTTATCTATATTCTTTGCAAACATGACAATATACTCATGGTCGGTGGCAAATTTTATTTTAGAGTCATTGGGAGTTGTCCTGTTTATCCAAATAAAATCACCGATGTAATTCTCTTCACCAAATATCTCATTGCAGATAATTTGCAAATGCGATTTCTCACTATTATCAATTGAAATCATGATGACGCCATCATCTTTTAATAAACTTCTTGAAAGATAAAGGCGTGGATAAATCATATTTAGCCAGTTTGTATGCTGACTTATTCCCGACGAATCCTTTTTTAACTCAGCTAAACTATCCTTTTGGGATGTTTGCTTATGCTTAGACTTAAACTTATCGGTGTAAACAAAATCTTTTCCTGTATTATATGGAGGGTCGATATATATTAATTTAATTTTTCCCGAATAGTCCTCTTGCAGAAGTTTTAAAGCATCAATATTGTCACCTTGTATGAAAATATTTTCGCTTTTATTAAAATTGACTGATTTTTTTAAATCCGCTTTCAGATATGAAGATACAGAAGACTTAATAGTATCGAATAAGTTTTCCTTTTCAGGCCAAATAAACTCAAAGATATTTTTAGAATTTATATTTTCTTTATTCATTGCCTTAATCTTCTTTTTATTGATATCGGTTTTATTATTAATATTTTATTGATAAAAACCTTTTTGTAAAATAATAATCTCACCGGGCCACAGTCTGTTTAACGAAGGAATATCAAAAGCAATAAAACTTGATGAACCGTCTTTATTAAAGTTATGCGGGATAAATAACTTTCCGCCTTGTGTATATGATTTATGAATACTTTCTTTAATAATAATATTACCTGATTCTATCTTTTGTAATAATGGTTTTACAAGAAATAAACAGTGTTTAGAGAATCCGCTTACCTCTTTCTCGAAATTAAATTTACTGCCATTCGTAATTCCATATAAAAAGAATTCTGCTTTTATTTTAAAAAATTCAGATTGTTGTCTGTCGGCATGTGGGTTATTATCACGGCGGTATCTGAATGTAACATCATTGTATTTTGTGCTATAATAATTGTCTCTAAAACGTTCCTGTACTGTTTTAATATTACCGGATTTATCACGCATTGTATAGTCTATACTATCGTGTATATCAATACGTTCTTTTTCTTCAGCAGGTAAATTTACTTCTTCCCAACCGAGAGCTTTATATATTTGAGGAACAGCAATATTTTTATGAACAAAATTAGTGAATGGTCTGTCGAAGCTATATGATGTACTCTTTTTTTCTGCCATTCTTATACCGTTTTAAATATAGTGTTTGTTTAATTAAACTTAGTTGAAAAAACAGAACAAAATTTTAGTAATAACAAGAAGAAAATTATTTTCTCAATCTTTTTAGAGACTTTTTCTTTTGTTTTTTTGTTCTTCCCATTGACATTATTTGGTAATGGGTTTTACGGGTTTTTACATGAAAACGAAAACCCGTTGACAATGTGAAAAAATGACTTCCCTGAACTGCTCTGTCCCAATCATTATAAGGATTGGTCAGATAAGAGAATTTCACTTCGTAAAACCATGAACTGTTTCTAATTGCATGTTTTCCGCCTATTCCAACATTTAAAACTAATTGTGTTGACGAATATGTTGCACCGTCAATATATTGTTGGGAAAAATACTTTTGATTGTCAAATAAGGATAAATGATATGTTTGTCGGTAATAGAAAGTACCTAAACCTCCTAATACATAGTATCCGGTATTAAATATGGGTTTTCCGTAAAAGTAATATTGGTAATTTATATTATTAACCAAAGTAACTGCATTTACAGAGTTAATAATATTAAGTTGAGACGGGAAAGGATTTCCTAAATCTATTTCGGAAACTGTTGTTTGAACAGGTGAAATGACAGGTGCATAATAACCAAAATCATATTCAATAACCTTATTCAGCCAATCGTGATTAAGTCTGAATTGTCCGCCATAATGAATGTTTTGGTCTTGCGAAGTAATAAAAGTATATGCCGAACCATTGAGGCCAATAGTCCACTGAGCATCAATCTGTGATGCCGAAAGTAAAAACAACAAGATAATAAAAAACAATCTTTTTTGTGATTTCATACTAATCTGAATTATATCTTCATTATTTGGCTAAAATAGTAAATATTTTTTTCATGAGCTATCAGCATTCAACATTATTTTTTGCAATGAAAAATACCGCGAGTTTTTAATCCTCTTCTGATGAGTTCTACAATCCGGGGAAATCGTACCTGCTTAAGCCTTAACTCATAGTTGCAGACTGAGTTTTAGAAGTCCCCTTATGTTGTTTTTGTTTATCCCCGTTATTTAACGACAATAAATTTTCCCTTTATCCTAAAGCATCAACTAAATATTGTAGTTCCCTGTTTTAATGTATTTTTGCATTTCAATCTAAATCTATTGAAGAAGATTATTATCATATTATTTATTATTTCAAGTAAGCTTGTTTTTTCTCAGTCTCATCGAGAAATGTTCAGGCAATATTGGTTGGATAGTCCTGTTCGCTTTGCTGATAGCATTGAGAACTGTTTTCAATATTCTGAGATTGATTCCTTTCGCATTAATACCGTAAAAAATACGGTACTGTTAGAAAATGGCTATGCAAAAGCAAAGCTTGTGAACACCGAAGATTGGAAAACTAATGTAAACAATAGACATGTTGGCAGTATTACAATTATTTTTACTAAATATCCTTTAGAGAAAAAAGATTGGATAACAAATTATTATGTCCTTCTTGCAAACAGGTTAAAAGAACTCTTCGAGCTTGACTCAAGTTTAAACTCAAAAGATATTAAATGGTATTTGCTTCTTCAAACTAATTGTAAAGTTGCACAAAGAGCAGAAAATATGTTTCATGGTATTTTAATAGATTACTCGATTGTTAAACATCCTGTACATAATTCTGATTCGAAGATAAAGAAGCTTGATGATGCGGGGAAGCGAAATAGTAAGCTCGATAGTAGCTTTATAAAAAGTACAGAATGGAACGACTATTATAAAAACAGCGAAACTCTATATTACATCGAACCCAGAAAAAAGAATGCTGACAGTAAGAAACGAAAAGAGCCTGCCTGTCCTGATTTTAATCAAAAACGCAAGTTTAAGCTGTTCAAAAAGCGGAGAAAAAAATAATGAAAAGCGAAGAAAGAGAGACCATACGAGTTCAGTTAGAAAAGAAACTCATTAGAATTGATAAGGAAATAATTGAGTTAAAAGAACTGACTGCTCCTGTTGCACCTGATTGTGCTATAGGGCGTGTAAGCAGAATGGATGCTATAAATAACAGAAGTGTGAATGAAGCTGCTTTGCGAAAAAAGCAGGACCAACAGCGTCAAATAAAATTTGCTTTAACACAGATTGACTCAAGCAGCTTTGGTAAGTGCGTTTCCTGTGGCAACGACATACCAATTGGTAGAATATTATTGATGCCCGAATCTGTAAAATGTGTCAGATGTGCCAGTAGGTAAGCCTTTGTTTCAATTGTTGAGATATCCTTAAAATATGTTATCTTTGGACTAACATAAGTTTGATTCTCCTAAAACAATTAAACATGAGAAAAATATTTTATCTCCTCTTTCTTTTTTTTCCTATTATTTCCATAGCTCAAACATCACAGTTAGCTTTTATTAAAGCAGGCAAGACTGAACTGTCAAGCGAACCCATTCGTAAATTTGTTGATAATGGTTTATCAGGAATGGAAATCACATATAAATTTCAGGCAAGTGATATTACTGAAAAAATAGTTAAAGGAGTTGCATATACTGATTTGCATATTAAAGGATTCAGCCACTTAAAAGATGTTGGTAAAGCTGCTCTTCCTTCGCATAACGATTTAATTGCTGTTCCCCTTAATGCAAAATATTCAATTGAAATGCTAAGTGCAAACTATACAATTGCAAAAGACTATCTGGTTTTTCCTGCCTTGCAACCTGCTGTTGATACTTACGGTGCAGATGAACCTGAATTTGAGATTGATTCACAGTTTTATGAATCGGATATTATTTATCCTGAGACTCCTGTTTCGATTGTTGATGTTTTGACAATACGAGGGATGAAGATTGCAGTTGTTCAGCTGAGACCGGTATTGTATAATCCGGCCAGAAGAGAACTGCGGTTATATTCCGAAATAAAATACAGAATTGTTTTTACCGGTGGGAGTAAGTTTGTAGATACTAATTCTAATTCATCACTTTTTTTAGAAAATTACCCTTCTGCATTTTTAAATAGAGAAAGTGTTGTGAATGAGATTAATCTTGCGGGGAAAGAGAATGCTGATAGAACAACTCTTCAGGAAAATAGAAACTACATTATCATTACTCATTCTGACTACCTTGCTGCCGCTGAGATGCTAGCTCAGTGGAAAAGTCAATTGGGATTATCGGTTGAAATTGTTTCGCACTCAACATGGACAAGTGCCTTGGTGATGCAGGAAATACATAACCGATATACAAGCTGGGACCCAAAGCCCGATTATTTTGTAATTATTGGCGATAATCAGGATGTTCCCGGAAAAGCAATTCAAAACTTTACAAGCGATTTATACTATGCCTGTATGGATGGTGCAACTGATTTTACTGCAGATATGGCTTATGGAAGAATATCTGTCTCGAGTGCATCTCAAGCCGAAATGGTAGTTTTGAAAATAATAGATTATGAGAAATTTCCGGTAAGTAATACAAACTTTTACTCTAATGGCTTGAACTGTGCCTATTTCCAGGAAGCGTCAAACGGTTATGCCGAGCGTAGATTCGCTCAAACAGCAGAGGAGGTTTATCAATACATGGCAAATACAATTGGCTTTAATGTAATAAGGCAGTACTTTACAGAAAGTACGGTTTATCCAACAAATTGGAATAATGGTAGTTATTCGGCTGGTGAAGCAATCCCCGCTTATTTACAAAAACCAAATTTTGCATGGGATGGAAATGCAAACGAAATAATAAGTAATATTAATGCCGGCGATTTATATGTTTTGCATCGCGACCATGGATACGAAGCAGGTTGGGGCGACCCTAGTTTTAATAATAATAATGTTGCAAGCTTAACTAATGGTAATTTACTACCCGTAGTTTTTAGTATTAACTGTTTAACAGGAAAGTTTGTTGAAAACGAGTGTTTCTGCGAGAAGTTCCTGAGACAGCCTCATGGCGGTGCTGTTGGTGTTTTTGGTCATGCCGAAGTTAGTTATAGCGGATATAACGATGCATTAACATTTGGACTTTTTGATGGTATATGGGCATCACCCGGTTTAATTCCTAATTTTACAGGTTCAGGAAGTGCAAGCAATCCCTCTTATACACCACATAACCCAATTACAACAATGGGTGATGTTAGAAACTATGGCTTATTAAGAATGGCTGAGACATGGGATGTAAATCAATATACAAATGAATTGTTTCATTATTTTGGTGACCCTGCAATGAAAATATGGACTGACATTCCAACAAGTATTTCTGCGAACAATACCGATACTATTCAATGTGGCTTTGACACTACTTTGGTGATAAGTAATTCTACTTGCCTTGATGGTTTGGCTACCTTTGTGGTTGATGAAGACCTTATTGCTTCGCAACAACTTGTAAATGGATCTGCTACATTAAACTTTGATGTAATAGCAGGACAGATAGGTATTGTTACCGTTTCAAAGGATAATTTTCAGCCATACATCGATACTATAACTATTCTTGGCGATTGTCCTAAGGCAGAATTTACAATAGCTGACAGCTATTTATGTTTGGCCGATAGTGTAACTTTTTTCGATAATTCAACAGGTACTGTCCTTTCATATAATTGGAATTTTGGCGTGGATGCAATACCTGCCACAGCTAATACTGCAGGACCACACACAGTTTATTATCTGACTGCAGGAGATAAAGAAATTTCTTTAACGCTTACAGGAGCGGGTAGTAGCAGTAGCTATTCTAAAACAATTTATATCGATGAAGATTGTAAATTTTATATGCCCGGTTCAGGAATATCTTCTTCAAGCTTGTGTAGTGGTAAATTATTTGATGATGGGGGAACAGGAAACTATTCTGACAATACTTACGGTATTTTTGTTATTGAACCTGATGGTGCAGCAAGTATTAGTTTAAATTTCACATCTTTCAATTATGAGATTGGTTGGGACACACTATTTATTTATGATGGTGATATTTTTTACAATAATCTAATTGGTGCATATTCAGGTAGTAATTTACCCAATGGGGGTACAATTAATTCTATTTACGGTTCTGTAACATTAATACAAAAGACAGATGAAGCTGTTAACGAATCAGGCTTTGAGCTTGATTGGCTTTGTAATTATCCTAATTCACCACCCATTGGAAACTTTATCTTTTCAAATAACTATAGTTGTACCGGTAATATTGATTTTATTGATATTTCGCCAAATGTGCCGGATACATGGCTGTGGAATTTTGGCGATGGTGTAAGTTCAACAGAACAGAACCCAACTCATATTTATAATAACAATGGCTTATTTTCAGTTAGCCTGATAGTTTCAAATTCCTTTGGTAGCGATACGATTACTCAAATTGACATTATTACAATCGACCGACCTGAAATACCTGTAGTTCAAGATACCGGCATATGCGGCGAAGGCGAAGTAGAGATCAATGCATTAGTTTCGGGAACTGCTTATTGGTATTTAGACTCGGTTGCCGGTACATGGCTTGATACAGGTTCAACATATCTTACACCCTGGCTTACTCAAACTACAGATTATTATGTAGAGAATGTAATAACACCACCAAGCATATATGGAGGTGAATACGATAATTCGGGAGGTGGCTCAATATTTACTGCCTCTGTTTCACATTATTTGGTTTTTGATTGCATGAACTCTTGCAAATTGGTATCATTAAAAGTTTATGCTGACGGCTTGGCAAATAGAGAAATTCAGCTTCGAGACGGTTCGGATAACATTATTTATTCCGAAACATTTTTAATACCTGACGGTGAAAGCAGAATAGATTTAAACTGGCAGTTGGAGCCGGGATTAGACTATAAACTGGCAGGACCCGAATCGCCATATCTGTTTAGAAATAATGATGGCACAAACTATCCATATCAAATTGGCGACTTGGTAAAGATTAAACATAGTAGTGCATCTTCAAATCCAACAGCTTATTATTATTATTTCTACGACTGGGAAGTTGTTGATCATGATTGCATTAGTCCAAGAGAGAAAATGAGGATAAATATTTCGCATGATGTACCACTTGCAGATTTTAACTATACTGTGCTTGATTCTGTAGTTAATTTTACAAATACATCAAGTGAAATGATGAGCTGCATTTGGCATTTTGGAGATGGAACAAGCTCTGAGCTTTTTAATCCTACAAATACATATCTGGATGGAACATATACAGTTAGCCTAAATGCTTTAAACACTTGTGGCGAAGATTCTATCTCTAAACAAATTACTGTTTATACTTCTATTGATGACTTAGCCATGAATAAGGATTTTAGAATTTTCCCTAATCCGACTAGTGGAAGCTTGAATATAATCTTTACAGGAAAAGCAGGTAGTACAGTAAAGCTTGAATTATCTAACCTGCTTGGACAAGTAATTTGGTACGATAATATTTATGATTTTATGGGTACCTACAATAAGAAAATTAATATTGGTAGTTTTAATACAGGATTATACTTTATAAAAATTACAACGAATGATAATAGCTTTACCGGAAAAGTAATTTTACAAAAGTAAAACTATTTTATTTCGGAAAACCTATCAAGGATTGAGTTATCATTTACCTCTTTAGATAATGATTCAATTATTGAAATAGGAACATCATAAATATCAAGAAGCAAAAGACCGTCAAGAGCATTGTTAAATTTCGGGTCGATATTAAAACCGATAATATGGGCATTTAACTTTAAATATTTTTTCAACAGTACAGGCATACTGTATTTTGGCTCTATGTCCTTAATAATCTTATCGAAACGATTTAAATCATCTTTTGTATTTTCAAAAATAATTTTTTTGTCTATGTTTTGTTTGTTCTCTTCAATAAACTTTTTTCGTGGTTTTATGTGTTGAGCAAAATTATAATTGTAGAAATGTTTCTTGATAAATTCAACAATCAACTCTTTTGAGAACTTTGAGAACTCGTTGCTAATACTTACAGGCCCAATTAAATATCTGTATTCGGGATTTTTTAACAAGAAGTAAAGTATACCTTTCCAAAGCAAAAATAATGACATCGGTTTTCTTTGGTACTCTTTTACAATAAATGATCTTCCTAATTCAATAGACTCACTTAAAATAGGGTAGAATGGTTTTGCAATTCTGAACAAACTGCTTATATAAAAGCCCTTTATGCCATATGAGCTGAGTATGCTTTGTCCTTTTCCTATTCTGTATGCACCTACAATTCGTTTTGCTTCCTCATCCCAAATAACAAGTTGGTGATAATACAAATCATATTCATCAAGGTCTGAACTGCGGTTTGTCCCTTCGCCAATTTCTCGAAAAGTAATCTCTCTAAGTCTGCCTATCTCGGTTAGTATATTAGGAATCTCGTATGATGGGGCACAGAAGACTTTAAAATTGCTGCTGTCAAACAGGAAATAATCATTTGATATTTTACCAATCTCGTTTATTATTACCTCAGGAGGTACGGGGTCAATTATATCGTCTACTTTTCTGCTTTGTATTAGTGTAGGTTTGTAAAATCGCTTTACTTCAAGTATTGAGCCTAAAGCATAGGTCTTGGCACGTAAAAATCGTCCGTACCTCGATATTTCCCCCAGCTCGGACTGTTGTTTAGTTGAAATGGGGTTTCCTATTCGTACCTGAATAGTTTTTCTGCTTTTATTTAGAGTTTCAGACGGAAGCTTAGCAGATTTAAATAATGGATGAATTCTGCCAAGGAGATAATACAGCTTACTATTGCTGCCTTTAAAATAAACCGGAACAACAGGTACATTCGCTTTTCGGATAAATCTTAATGCTTTTAAATGCCATTGAAGGTCACAGATACGTTGGTTATCATAAAAGTAAGTTGATACTGCACCGGCAGGAAACATCCCAAGTGGCTTGCCATCAGTCAAATGTTGAATTGATAATTTAATGTCCGAAAAGTTGGCTTTTGTTTCTTTGTTGCTATATGAATGAATTGCCGGAAATGACAGGTCTTTAATTTGACTTAGTTTTTGAAGCATGCTATTAGCCATTATCTTAAAATCAGGTCTGACCTCAGTTAATATCTTTAAAAGGATAATACTGTCGACCCCGCCAAATGGTTGATTAGACACAGTAATGAATGCACCTGTCTTTGGAATTCGTTTCAATTCTTCTTCCGAGACATCGTATTTAATACCTAAAATATTTATGAGAGAATCAATAAATTCAATTCCTGTCTTATCATTTATTTCTTTGTAGACCTTATTTATCCTATTGAATCTCAAAATCTGCATTAACAGTCTGGATATTATTTCTCCACCGAAACCATTTAGCCTTGACGCATTTGTA
>JANTGP010000027.1 GCA_024762835.1 Bacteroidota bacterium | reverse complement strand
GAAAGCCCGAAATATATTAGCACAGGGTGTAGCATCGCGAAACCCTGTGTATATGCACACAACATATTAAAGCTCTGTAAGAGCGACATTTTTTTAATTATCAATTGTGAATTATTAATTGTGAATTATTAATAAATATAAGGCTTTCATCATCCTCTTTACCTTTTTCCTTGATAAAAAAAGTAGCAAAAAAATCAATAAGAAACGATGCTTCCACCCGCCAACTGCCATACTAATTGTCTCATCTTTGTATTAAAAATACCGAGCATCAACGAAAGGTTTCGTTTTTATAATTTGCTCTACGCTTGGCAGTTTCCGCCTACCCCCGGCTCGCCGTTTCTTAGGGCTCACCCGCATGAGATTTTCAAGCTCATTAAGATAAAAGACAGGATGTAAATTAACAAAGTAGAATTTTTAGTGCCGGTAATACACGGAAGACTTTATATCCGGTAGCTTCAGAATAAAATGTTGCCGGCTTAACTAGAAATATTCACAAAATAAATTACTTTTGTATTGATTAAAAAAATAAAATAATGGACGAAGGCCCGAATCATAGACAGAGCAAAATATTAATTCACTTCTAAAGGGGTCGTTTCCTCTTTATTGGTGGCAAGCAATTGGAGGAAACTAAAATGATAAAAATATTTAAAACATTTGGCGGATATAATGAGATACCTTCTACAGACAAAGGCTGCTGGATAAATATCGCCAACCCAAATAAGGAAGAAATAGAAAGATTATCAAGCGATTTTCACTTGCCTGATGACATTATTCAAGACATTTTAGATCCCGACGAACGCTCAAGAATCGAATTTGATGATGATTGGACATTGATTATCATGCGTATTCCTGTAAAAGGAAATAATCATGGTGTGCCATTTTACACGGTACCTCTTGGCATTTTTATTACTGATGATTTCACTCTTACTTTATGTATTCAAGATAACGAAGTATTGGCAATCAACATAGTATCACCTTTTAGAGAACATTACAAAGAGATCTCGGATGTTGTAAATTTCATACTTAGATTATTTCTTTTATCCGGTAGTGTCTATCTTCTTTACTTAAAGCAAATAAACAAAATGACATCCCTCATTGAACAGGACTTAGAGAAGTCTATTAAAAACAGAGAGTTGAATGAACTCTTAAAAATGGAAAAATGCCTGGTTTATTTTATCACTTCAATAAAAGCTAATGAGATTGTATTAGCAAAGCTAAGAAACTCAAAAAAAGTAACCACCGAGATAAATGAAGACTTGCTTGAGGATGCATTAATTGAGAATAAACAAGCCCGGGAAATGGCTCAAATTTATTCAGATATCCAAAGTGGTATGATGGATGCGTTTGCTTCTGTAATTTCAAACAATCTTAATGTGGTAATGAAGCAGTTAACACTAATCTCTATAATTCTGATGATTCCCACATTGATTGCCAGTATATTTGGTATGAATGTACCTAATTTTATGGAAAAGTCTTATTGGGCTTTACCATCAATAATTCTTGTTTCCTTGTTATTATCTGTACTTGGCGTGATTCTATTCAGACGAAGACATTGGTTTTAAACTATTTGTTACATAAGCAATGAACATTTTAACTTTAAAAGTATTTAGCTTATGGAATAATATTAAATACGTTTAAAAACCTATATCTTTGAAAAAAAATTAATCAACAGGAAAATGGAAAATAAATTTTACTCGGTAATAGCAGGAACAGGTAAATATATCCCTCTACGAATTATTAAAAATGAAGACTTCTTAAATAACAAATTTTTTGAATCCTATGGTGAGAAAATAAACAAGCCCAATCAGGAGATAATTGATAAATTTTTGGAAATTACCACAATAGCCGAAAGAAGATATGTGTCAGATGATTTGGTAACTTCTGACATTTCGTATTTTGCGGCAAAAAAGGCAATTAAAGATGCCGACATCGAGAAAGAAGAATTAGACTATATCATAGTTGCCCATAATTTTGGAGATGTAAATGCAGATAATAAACAACTGGATATTGTTCCGAGTATTGCTGCCAGAGTTAAGCACCGATTGGGAATAAAAAACCCCTATACAATTGCATATGATGTTCCCTTTGGTTGTCCCGGATGGTTACAGGGTATTATTCAAGCCGATTACTACATTAAATCCGGAGATGCTAAAAAAGTAATGGTTATAGGTGCTGATATTTTATCAAGAATCTCAGACCCACACGACCGCGACAGCATGTTATATGCAGATGGAGCAGGAGCAACGATTATGATTGCAAAAAAATCAAATGGCAGCTCAGGAATACTTGCACATAAGACTCGCTCTGATACTTTCTTGTTTTCTAAGATGTTATCAATGGGTAAATCATATAATCCCAATATAAAAAATAAGAATGAGTTATTCTTAAAGATGAACGGCAGAAAGCTTTATCAATATGCTTTGGAGAATGTTCCTCAAGCAATTAAAGACTGTCTTGATAAAAGCAACACACATATAAAAGATGTCAGTAAGGTTTTAATTCATCAAGCCAATGGTAAAATGGATGATGCAATTTTAAAGAGACTATATAAACTATATGACATTAAAGATATACCTAAAGATGTAATGCCAATGACAATCTCATGGCTTGGAAACTCATCGGTTGCTACTATCCCCACTTTGCTCGATTTAATACAAAAAGGTAAATTATCACCACATGAGATAAAAAAAGGCGACATAATTGTTTTTGCATCGGTAGGTGCCGGAATGAACATTAATACAGTTGTTTACAAAGCTTAATACAGATAAATACCATTACTACGAATTGATAATTTATCTTTGAGATGAAAAGCATTTATAAAACATTAGCAGAATGTGAAGCAGAAAATAAAAATGCTGCTTTATGCATTATTATTTCAACCAAAGGATCAACACCGCGTAAAGCCGGTTCAAAGATGTTGGTTTACGAAGATGGTAGTATTTTCGGATCTGTTGGGGGAGGTGCTTTAGAAATGCAGGTTATTGAAGATGCAAAGAAAATAATCAAAAGCGGAATTCCACAGGTCTTTAATCATAACCTGACTACCGATCATAAAATGAGTTGCGGAGGTACGGCACAGATTTATATTGAAGCTCTTTCGAAGCATTTTAAGCTCTTTGTTTTTGGTGGTGGACATATTGGAAACCGGCTTGCTAAAATGGCAAATAGCTTTAATTTCAATGTTACACTTATTGATGAAAGGGCAGAGGTTTTGGAGCATTTTGATGATGACTCAATAAAGCTTGTTAATTTGAATTATAAAGATGCTTTCCCTGTTCTTGATTTTGATGAGAATTGTTTTATTGCCTCCGTCAGTCATTTGCATGGATACGACCGCGATATTGTTGCTCATTGTGCAAAAGTGCCCCATACATATCTGGGGATGATTGGAAGTAAGAGGAAAATTGACACCGCAAGAAAAATGTTTATAGAGAACAATTTGCTTACCGAACAGGAGATGAGCAAAATCGATTGGCCAATGGGTGTTCCTATTTCGTGTCAGACACCGGACGAGATTGTTATATCAATAATGGCAAAACTAATTGATGTGAGAGGAAAGCTTTTAGCAAAAAGTTAAGTATTTCAATATTATTGCTAATTTAGCAAACAAATTGTCAGAATATGAACAAGCACAATAAACATATCAAATTTGTTTTAGACAATGAGATTGTATCAATTGATTTCAACAAAGACCCACATCTAAAGTCTACAACTACATTGTTAAAATACTTGCGTTTGTTACCCAATCATAAAGGAACAAAAGAAGGGTGTGCCGAAGGTGATTGCGGCGCATGTACTGTTGTACTGGTTGAATTAAATAATGACAATACGCTTGAATATAAAGCTGTTAATTCATGCTTGGTTTTTCTGCCAATGATTCATGGTAAGCAGGTAATAACTGTTGAGAATTTAGAAGAATCCGGTAAGTTGCATCCTATACAAAAATCCTTTATTGAGAATCATGCAAGCCAATGTGGTTTTTGTACCCCCGGTTTTGTTATGTCAACTTTCTCAGTTTATAAATCAGGTAATTTAGTTACTGATACAGTAATAAAAGACTCGCTTGCAGGGAATCTTTGTCGATGTACAGGTTACAGACCTATTTTTGATGCTGCAAAAGAAGCTATCTCTGATATAAAACCTGACCACTTCTCGAATGATGAAGAATTGACCAAGAATCAATTATTAGAGATAAAAGCAGAGAAAGGAAGTATTCTGATAGAAAAAGGTAAACAGATTTACTTTTTGCCATTTAAGCTTACTGAAGCACTTGATTATAAACTAAAACATAGCGACGCAATTATTATAAACGGTGCAACTGATACAGCACTTCGAGTTACCAAAAAGAATGAGTTTCTACCTCATATTATTGACATATCACATATTGACGAACTTAAGGAGATAATAGATACTAAAGACTCTATAATAATTGGTGCAAATCTTAATCTCAATGACTTAAGAGATTTGGTTGCATTGGAGTTTGAGGCTTTATACGATATTTTAAATGTATTTGGCTCAAAACAAATAAGAAACCTTGCAGGACTTGGTGGTAATATAGCTTCGGCATCACCAATTGGCGATACTTTGCCTGTTCTTATGGCCTATAATGCATCTGTAATATTGCTTTCGGCAAAAGGAAAAAGAGAAATCAGGCTTGAAGATTTTATTATTGATTACAGAAAAACAAGCTTGGCAGATAATGAAATAATTAAAAGTGTTCGCTTGCCTAAAACACCTAATAATCTATTTGTTAAAGCCTATAAAATCTCAAAACGGAAAGACCTTGATATCTCATCTGTAAGTGCAGGCTTCAGGGTAATCCTTAAAAATAATATTGTAAATGAAATTGCATTGTTTTTTGGGGGAATGGCAGCAAAAGCAGTAAGAGCAAAAAATACGGAGCAGTTTTTACATGCTAAGAAATGGACATTAGAAAATATAGAGGCTGCACGTAGGATATTATTTGATGAATTTAAACCTTTATCGGATGCAAGGGCAGAGGCAGAAGGAAGGAAGATAATGGCTGCTAATTTATTAAAACAATTTTGGCTTGATTCGATTGTAAAATAGATATTATTAAAACAGCTTATGAATAAACAAACTGTGCATGAAAGTAGTGAATATCACGTAAGCGGAAAAGCGATATACATCGACGACATAGCTGAGTCACCTGAGTTATTGCATGCTAAGGTTTATGCGAGTGAAATTCCGGCAGGAGTGATTAAATCATTTAATCTCGAAAAGGCTAAGAGATTAAAAGGTGTTAAAGCTGTGTTAAGCCATAAAGATATTCCGGGTGTAAATCAAATGGGGCCCATCTTTCACGACGAACCGATTTTATCTGCCGGAAAACTTGAGTTTGTCGGGCAAGCAATATTCCTGGTTGCTGCCGAAACTGAAGAAATTGCCACAGAAGCAATATCGTTAATTGAAATAGAAACAGAAGAAACAGATGCAATTATAAGGCTTGAGGATGCTATTGAGAATGGTGAATTGCTGCATCCCGTAAGGAAAATTGAGTGTGGCTCTATTGAAAAAGCCTTTGATGAAGCTGAAAATATTATCGAAGGAAGATTTCATACAGGAGCTCAAGAGCACTGGTACCTCGAAACACAGATTTCTCTGGCAATTCCCGGCGAAGGCAAGGAAATGAAGGTTTATTGTTCTACTCAGCACCCATCTGAGACACAAGCCTTGGTGGCTGAGTCATTAGGTGTAATGAAGCATGAAGTAGAGGTTGAGATAAGACGAATGGGGGGGGCTTTTGGAGGCAAAGAAACTCAGGCGAATCATGTTGCCATATGGGCAGCTTTACTTGCAAACACAACACATAAGCCTGTTAAGTTAAGGCTTTCTCGTGACGAAGACCAAAAGATGACTGGCAAAAGGCATCCCTTTCTTATAAATTTTGAAGCTGCATTTGATAATAGTGGATTAATAAAGGCTGTTGATGTTACCTTAAATGCAGATTCCGGCTATTCAAGCGACTTAACAATGCCGATTATTGAACGTGCAATGTTTCATGCCGAGAATGCATATTTTATTCCTAACATGCGAATACTGGGAAAAGCATGGAAAACGAACCTTCCTTCAAATACGGCATTCAGAGGTTTTGGCGGACCTCAGGGAATGGCAGGAATGGAGAATATTATTGATAAGATTGCCAGGATATTAAACAAAGATGCTGCTGAAATAAGATATATTAACTTTTACCGGCAAAAGGATAATAACCTGACTCCATACGGGCAGATTGTTGAGAATAATAGACTTCATATTATATGGGATAAGATAATAAAAACTTCAAATTATTATAAACGACGCGAAGCTGTTATTTTTTTTAATAGCAACAATACTTATAAGAAACGTGGCTTGGCAATCTCACCTGTTAAATTTGGTATTTCATTTACAACTGCTTTTTTAAATCAAGCAGGTGCATTGGTAAATATTTATAAAGACGGCTCTGTTTTGGTTAATCACGGTGGCACGGAAATGGGACAGGGTTTACATACAAAAATACAAATGATTGCTTCGGCTGAATTAGGGATAGATTACAAATCAATAAAAGTTAATGCCACAAATACTGCGAAGATTCCAAATACATCTGCTACTGCAGCCTCTTCGGGTAGCGATTTGAATGGTATGGCTGTGAAAGATGCAATCATTAAGCTTAAAAAAAGAATAGCTGATGTAATCTCAAATCATTTTCGTTCAGAAAACAACTCAAGTTGTACAGCTAATGATATATTATTCGAGAATGACTATGTTATTGATAAAACAAAACCGGAAAACAGATTGCCGTTTGCTGAAGCAATAATGATAGTTTACCTTGAAAGAGTGAGTTTGAGTGCTACCGGATTTTATAAAACCCCAGGAATTTTTTATAATACTGAAAAGGGGAAAGGACATCCCTTTTATTATTATGCTTTTGGAATGTCGGTAAGCGAGGTAGAGATAGATTTAATTACAGGACATCATGAGATTTTGCGTACGGATATATTACACGATGCAGGTAAGTCAATAAACGAATCACTTGATATTGGACAAATTGAAGGCGGTTTTGTACAAGGTTTAGGTTGGGTAACAAGCGAAGAATGTAAATGGGACGAAAAAGGAAATCTCTTAAATCATTCTCCCGATACATATAAGATTCCTTCGATTAATGATATCCCCGAGGATTTTCGTGTTAATCTGCTAACAGGTTATCCAAATCCAAATACCATTAGACAAAGCAAGGCAGTAGGTGAACCACCTTTTATGTTGGCTCTCTCTGTCTGGTTAGCTATTAAAGATGCTATTTCATCTGTTGCAAATCATAAAATAGAGCCTGAAATTGATATTCCGGCTACACACGAGAAAATACTAATTGCAATAGAAAATATAAAAGCTTTACTGAACCAATAGCCAAATTGCCACTAAAGCTAGTGCAATACCTATTTTATTTATCATTTGCAGTTTCTCTTTAAAAAAGAATAAGCCAATTATTACTGAGACTAAGACTATACCCATATTGTTTATTCCAAATACTGATGAGCTCATTAAAAAGCCATCTTCGAGGGTAAGTATAAAGAAATACATTGAGCCAAAATTAAACAGTCCAAGTAAGATACCGTAAATCCATGCTTCTTTTTTATTTAACTTTTTAAAGTCGAATTTTATTGCAAATCCCGCAAGTATTGCAGTTACGGCAGCAAACATAAAAATCAAAGCATTAAAGATTGATAAATTTGCTTTATCGATATAGTCTTGCTGAGCAAACTTTACAAATGAATCTACCAAACCTAAGCCCAGAAATAGAATTACAGGCAAAATAATGTATTTACTTTCAATATTGCTTGTTTTCTTTTTCCATACAGATAAACCCAAAGCAATTAAAGCAAGGCTAATCCCAAGTAAATTAGATGTTGTTAATTTATCAGCCGGATCATAAATAATAGAAAATACAAAAGGAATAACAAGAGATATTTTTGCAGATAAACTCGTAATGGCAATTCCGGCTTTTTGAGTAGAATAACCTAAAAGGAAGAAAATTGTAATAAACATTATTCCAATTACAAATGCAATAAACAACCATGGAGCACCTATTATTTCTAAAATACTTATATTTGAGTCGTCATATAAAAAACCAAATGCCGAGGCTGTTAAGTAATTAATAAGAATTATGCTGTATAGTTCAATCTTTTTAATATCGGCAATCTTAAATATTATCAAGATACCAACAGAGGAAAGAATACTAAGAATAAGATATGCCATATTATAAGTTTGATTTTTATAATAATTGAGAATTTATAATTACTTCGGCAAAAGTAAAGAAAAATGTATTGGTAAAAATTTCATATAAATCTAATTATACATGACTGAAAGCTAATACTGGATAATTTGTTAGTATTCAGAAGTAGAACAGACTGTATAATGCTTCAGATGAGTAGCATTGATAATTGACTAATTTATAATTAATTTGAATTTAGTTAATATATAATATTTTGTATTGCAATATTCTTGAACAAGACAAGCACTTTTGATATTAATTTTAGTTTAGACTGGAATTGTAAATCAAAAGTTTTTTTATAAATATTTAGTTCTACATAAAAATACATACTATATTTACAATCGATTTATTTAATTCAATCAATGCACAAATATAAAATATTACTTATCTCAATTGCAGGACTACTACTCCTTAGCTTAAATTCCTGCTATTATAATATTGTATATAAACCAACTTCCATTAAACCAAGTTACTTTACTCATAAAGGCGATTATAATATTGCTTTAAATTTTAGCGGCACATCAGAAATAAATGCCGCTTATGCTATTACTGATAAAGTTGCCATATCTGCCTCGGTATCAGGTTTTGGAACAGAGACATCAGATACAACAGTAATTTACTCTGAGGGTGTTCAAAACAATCTGGCATATTCAATTAACTCAACAAAGTTTAATGACTTCGAAGTGGCTATCGCTTATTATAAGCCTTTGCTAAATAATTTCACCTTCGAGAATTATTTTGGCTATTCATATGCTTTTAATACTTATAAATCCAACATAACTGATATTGATTATGTAGTCTTGAGTAAGGGAAAAACTAATATTGGCGAATACAGCAGGTTTTTTATTCAGCCTGCTTTTGGGAAAAACGGAAAGTATTTTGACTACGGACTTGCTTCCCGGATTACTTTAATTGATTACTATAGATACAACAACAGGGATATAATATTTGAACAACTAATTTTTACCCGCTTAGGTTACAAGAGATTCAAATTAATGTTCGAGTTAGGTTTCTTTATGCCGGTATTCTACGATTCTTATGAATACGATTATTCACCAATTCCCTTAAAACTTGGATTTGGGTTTAATTATGTATTAAATTCAAAAACAAAGAAAACACCTAAGCTATAAAAAATGCCATCTACTTGCATAGATAGCATTTTTGTAAATTTCTTATAATGAGGGAGTAAACTTTTCTATTCAAACTCTTTTAATGTATTCCTGATTATATCAACTGCTTCCATTAATTCAGCTTCGGTGATAGTAAGAGGCGGTGCAAATCTGATAATATGTTCGTGTGTAGGTTTGGCAATCAAACCGTTCTCTTTTAAAGCCACGCATACATCCCATGCGGTTTTTCCATTTTTAGGCTTAATAATAACCGCATTTAAAAGTCCCTTACCTCTTACGGTAGTCACCATATCCGAGTCAATAGAACTTAGTTCTTTTCTGAAAATCTTTCCAAGTTTTTCAGCATTTTCTTCAAGATTCTCATCTTTTATCACTTCAAGAGCTGCAATGGCAACTTTGCAACCCAGAGGATTCCCACCATATGTTGAACCGTGTTGTCCGGGTTTGATTACCAACATAATATCATCATCAGCTAATACGCATGATACCGGAAAAACACCTCCCGAGATTGCTTTTCCGAGTATTAGGATATCAGGATGCACATTCTCATGATCGCAGGCCAACATTTTACCTGTACGAGCAATACCTGTTTGTACCTCGTCTGCAATAAAAAGCACATTCTTTGCTTTACACATATCATAAGCTTTTTTCAAATAGCCGTCTTCAGGTACATAAACACCTGCTTCGCCTTGTATTGGCTCAACCAGGAAACCTGCTACATTAGGGTCTTCAAGAGCTTTCTCAAGTGCATCCAAATCGTTATAAGGAACAATCTCAAAACCGGGTGTATACGGACCAAATCCACCCTTGGCATCAGGGTCAGTTGACATTGAGATAATGGTTGTTGTACGACCATGGAAATTACCTTCGCAAACAATAATTTTTGCCTGGTTTGCCGGAATTCCTTTCACATCGTATCCCCAACGTCTACAAAGTTTAATTGCTGTTTCATCTGCTTCGGCTCCGGTGTTCATTGGCAATACCTTATCAAAGCCAAAATACTTAGTCACGTATTCTTCAAATTCACCTAGCACAGCAGCATAAAAGGCTCTTGATGTAAGCGTCAGTTTGCTTGCTTGCTCGTTTAATGCTCCAACTATCTTTGGATGACAGTGTCCTTGATTTACTGCTGAGTAAGCAGATAAGAAGTCAAAATATCTTTTACCTTCAACATCCCAAACATAAATACCTTCTCCTTTCTCCAAAACAACAGGAAGTGGATGGTAATTATGAGCTCCATACTTATCTTCTCTGTTTATATAATCCTGAATTGTCATTGTCATAATAAGTTAATTTAATAAGGGTTAAACAATTTCTAATACTATTCTAATTCTTTGCAATTCTAAAATAACTTTACTAATTTTCAAAGGGAAATAAAATATATCTTTAGTTTTAGTTTTGCTATCAATAAAAAATATAGAACTATCTTTGTACTTATGTCAGAAAAACAAATTGTTAATATTAATTCGGGGAAATTGTTTCCTCGTGCATTTCAAAATCTTGCTTATGTTGGAATTTTGTTTGCAATATATTCTTTTACCGAGAATGTTTATACTGGACTGATAGTATTAATAGTTAGTAGTTTCATCGCTTTTATCACAGTAGGCAAGCAATTAGATTTAATAAACAGAAAGTATTATACTTATTTATTATTTCCCTTCTTCAAGTTGTCAAAGGCGAGATCATATAAAGATTTTCCTTTTATTACCATTATAAAACGCCGTTTATCCAAAACCACATTTGGCGGTAAAACTATGAACTCAATAACTCTAACAGATAATTATTTTGATATTTGTCTGCTTTCAGAAAATCATTTAAAAAAGATAGCTCTTGAAAGATTTAAAGATAAAGTTAAAGCATTGAATAAGATTAGTTTTCTTGCTAATAAATTAGCTGTTGAAATAACAGAGTTTAAGCCGTCAATTTCAAAAGTATCCAAATATTCAAGGCTTAAATCAAGTAATAATGCGAAATATTCGAAGTAAAGTTTGATAAAACATCGTAAAATTTTAAATAATATTTGCCAAACAAGTTATAAGCAGCTGACATATAGCGATCAAACAAATATCAAAATAAAACTAAAAAAAATGTCTTTGGCATTGTTTAAATACTATCTTTGCAGCTTAAATAAATTATTATAATGAATAAAGGAACAGTAAAATTTTTCAATGAATCTAAGGGATTTGGATTCATTAGCGACGACGAGACAAAAAAAGAATATTTTGTACACGTTACAGGTTTAATTGATGAAATTCGTGAAGGTGACTTCGTAGAGTTTGAATTAAAAGAAGGTAAAAAAGGTTTAAATGCAGTAAATGTTAAAGTAGTTTAATATTTTTCTGATAAACAAAATTGTTAAAGCCTGTTTAATCGACAGGCTTTTTTTGTATCCAATAAATTGGAAATAAAGTAATAATAAAATGGCATTTGTTGCGTATGATATAAAAATAAATCATATTTTATTATGAAACTAAAAACAAAATTTGTTTTATCCTTTGTCTTACTCGGCTTTACTCTCACATCCTGCATTGTAACATCATTAAATCCATTATTTTCTGAAGATCAGCTAATATTTAATAAGTCTTTTATTGGAACATGGTTAGATACTGATAGTACCGAATGGAATATATCTGCATTTAATGGCTTTGATTTTGGACTAGGAGAAGGAAAGAAGGATTCAATAGCTGATAAAGAAGCACCTAAAGCTTATTATCTTAAATTAAAAGATAATAAAAGTACAGGTAACTTTATTTTAGGTTTAATAAAACTAGACGATAACTTCTTTGTCGATTTTTATCCTGATATTTATAGTAATGACCCGATTAAAAATGAGTTTTATACTGTTCATCGCTTACCTGTCCACAGTTTTGGGAAGGCTTTAATTACTGATACACTTATAAAAATCCAGCGATTGAATTATGATTGGTTAAATGAATATGCTAAATCAACTGATGCCTTACTTGATATGCAAGAACTTGAGACAGGAACTGTAATAACATCATCGACAGAAGAAATTCAAAGATTTTTAATTAAATATGCTGATAACAAAGATGTGTTTTCTGATGCTATTGTTTTAAGACATAAGAGCCTGTAAGTAATGTGTCAAGCTGGTTATTTTAAACCTTTCTTAAAGTTAAAGGTATTTGAGGGTTGAATCTGTTCATTATGTTTAAATTTTGTTATAATCCGGTGATAAACATTTTTAGAAACCTTCTCACCACTAAGGTCAATCATAAAATGCTTGAAGCCATCCTTAATTAATTTGTCATGGTAGTGAGTAAGGGAAACGGGTATACTTGGCAAAATAACAGTTATTCCATTTCTTAATGTTCTCTGATAATCCATGTTTCTATCATCTTTAAAGCTTGATTCTTCACGGTCTAATTTAACAGGCATGCGGGAATAAAATAATTCAGGGTAATAATAAACTGAGACTATTCCGTTTCTGTCGCTTCCTGCCAACATGTTTTCGTAATCATTCTCATGTGGATTGGTATGATAAAGTGCTGCATTAGCTTCCACTTGAGCAATTGCTGCATCATTATAAAGCAATACGTTTTCGTTTGTTGATATTACAGCCTTTGGAGGTAATAACAGCTTTTGTGACAAATGGCTAATCATAAAATGATTAAAGCCATTATTATAAAAGTTTTTGCAAAGATTTTTATAAAAAGCTATTTCAGTCTCAGATATAAACTTAGGCAAGTCGATTATTATTTTCTTTTTGTTTTTCTGAATGAAAGGAGAGTCACTTTTAAAATCCTGCCATTCACGTTTTGATAATCGTAGAACTAAATAGTCCATATCATCAAGACGTATCTTTCGTAACCATGCAATATTGCCAATTCTGACAAAAAGTTTTGTTTTGCTCTTTGTGAGCTTAGGTTTAAGAGTTCGTAAAATCTTATATTTATGGTCGCGTGGTAATATTAAAGAGGGTGATTTGGGGTTTTCACCAAAACGATTTGGGAACTTTTCTTGTTGTAAGCCTGCCAAAAATACTCTGTCGCCATTTTGTACGCCAGGTTCATTTATCGATAGAACAATATTTCCATCAGAATCTTTATTAATATTTCTGAGTTTGACGGCAGTGCGATTTTCTCCTTTTGGCGAACGTATTCTAATCCGGTTACCATCTTCTAACTTTAGGTTTGAACCAAAAACTATTTTTCCATTTTGAGAACTTAATATTTTACCAATAAAAATACCGGTGTTAGGATTATGCGAAATGCTTTTACTTACATCACCGCCAAAAAAGTAAGCTGTTTTTTCGCGTCCCATATCATAAGTCAATAACTTAGCTGCCTCATCCAGGCGGCTTGGGTCATCAATCATCATCCGGTAAGCTTTAGCTACCCTGTAAACATATTCAGCAGCTTTCATTCTACCTTCAACCTTAACCGAGCTTATCCCAAGTTTCGAAATCTCAGGAATATATTCAATAAGCTGATTATCTTTTAAACTAAATGTGTAGTCGGTTCTATTACCACTTTTATATATCCGGCGACAGGGTTGAGTGCAAATGCCTCTGTTTGCACCGGCACCACCAATATATGAGCTGAATAAACACATTCCCGAAAAGGAATAACACAATGCACCATGTGTGAAAACTTCAAGGTCGATACTTGTATTTTTTGAAATAGCTTTTAACTCGGGAAAACTAATCTCACGTGCAAGTATTATACGCTCAAAACCAAGACCTTTTGAGTATTCACCGCCAAGTGAATTATGATTTCCCATTTGTGTGCTTGCATGTAAGTTGAGCGATGGGAAATGCCTTTTAATTAAATAATAAATGCCCCAATCCTGAATAATAACTGCTGATACTTTTGCTTTTGTAAGAAAAAACAATGTGTCAAGCAATTCGGGTAGTTCCTTGTTTTTTATTACCGTATTTAGCGTAACATATACACGAACATTATTTTTTTGTGCATCTTTAACTAATGCTAATAATTGATTGGGTTGAAAATTAGTTGCTCTGCCTCTGGCATTAAAATTTTTTAAGCCAAGATAAACGGCATCAGCACCACCTTTAACAGCGGCAAAATAATTTTCGGTGCTACCAACCGGTAGCAATAACTCAGGTTTCTGCATCAATTAAAAATAAAACTATAAAAAGAGAGTGCTCTTAGAATGAGTTTATTATAGCAAAAAAATCATCGGCATTTAAAGCAGCACCACCAATTAAACCACCATCAACATCATCATTTGCAAATAGTTCTTTGGCATTTGAAGGTTTACAACTTCCTCCGTAAAGAATAGAAATATTATCCGCCACTTCTTGTCCGAATTTACCGGCAATTGTGTTTCTGATATACTTGTGCATCTCCTGAGCCTGAGCGGCAGAAGCTGTTACACCTGTACCAATAGCCCATACAGGTTCATAAGCAAGAATCACTTTCCCCATCCAGTTTGTAGGTAAATCAAACAAAGCCTCTTCAAGTTGTTTTTTTATTATATCAAAATGATTTCCTGCCTCTCGTTCATTCAGTTGTTCTCCTATGCAAAAGATTGGTGTAAGCGAATTTTCTAATGTCAACACGAGTTTCTTTTTCAATATTTCACCAGTCTCATGAAAATACTGACGTCTCTCACTATGCCCTATAATTATGTATTCGGCACCGGTCGACTTAATCATTTTAGCCGAAATCTCACCTGTATAGGCACCTTTAGGTTCTGATGCACAATTTTGTGCAGCAATAGAAATTGCATCTTTATCTACAATACGACTTAAGTCTGATAAATGAATATAAGGAGGTGCAAGAATAACCAAGACATCATTTTCTTCTTGTTTTCTTACTTTTTTATTTATTTCGGTTGCTAATTCAATCCCTCTGTTCAAAGAGTTATTCATTTTCCAATTACCGGCAACAATTTTTCTTCTCATGCTACTATTTTTTATATTTATATAAATTTCGTTGGGAGCAAAGTTAAGGATAATTTGGGATTGTACTAATTTGATTAATGGCAATTAATTATATTTTTAAACATCTAAGATGTATTAATACAAATATTAAATTGGTTTTATGTTAATTATCAGATAATTCAGCAATCATAATTTTATATTTCCATTGCTTTGTAAATCTTATTTTTATTCTTATTTTTCATGTTCAAAAATCATAGAAAAATCACTGAAAAGTAATTATAATGAATAAGCAAATAATATTTATAATAGTACTATTCCTGACAATAGCAGTGTTTACTTACACAGCAAGAAGAGTTTATTTATTATTTAAGCTTACAAAACCTTTCCCTGTTGGTGATTGGTGGAAGCGTGTTGTGCTTACTTTTAAGGTTGTTCTGGCACAAACAAAGATTTTTAGATTTCCTGCAATTGGACTTGTTCATGCTATAACTTTTTGGGGCTTTATTGTTATTGCACTCGGAAGTTTTGAAATGATTATTGATGGAGTATTCGGGACTGAAAGGTTCTTTTCGTTTACCGGGAAATTATATGATTTGGTAATGGCATTGGGCGATTTATTCGCCTGGCTTATATTATTTGCAATGATTATTTTCCTGACAAGGCGATTATTTCTTAAGATAAAAAGATTTCAAGGTGTAGAGATGAAACCAATCTCAAAGATTGATGCAAATATTGCTCTCACAATTATCTTAATATTAATGATTTCGCTTATTGGGATGAATATTTCGTATGTCAATATGAATGCTGGCAACTACCTTGGTGTTTACACTGTAAGCAAACTTGTCGCACCATATTTTACCGGCGATAGTCATTCTTTACATTTGGTTTACGAAACATCATGGTGGATTCATATACTTTTAATATTTATTTTCGCTAATATTCTGCCGTACTCTAAGCACTTCCATGTTTTTATGTCTGCACCAAATGTTTTCTTAAGCCGGCTCGAACCTTTGGGTTATCTTCCCAATATGGAAAACGTGATGAAAGAGGTGAAGCTGATGATGGAACCTGATGCTACATTTGATGAAACAGAAGAAGATACACCTGAGCGTTTTGGTGTTTTAGATGCCGAAGATGTTACATGGAAGAATTACCTTGATTCATTGGCATGCACTCAATGTGGCCGCTGTACTTCTGTTTGCCCTGCAAATATAACAGGCAAATTGCTTTCGCCCAGGAAAGTAATGGTTGACTTACGTTCGCGAATGAAAGAAAAAGGGAGTAAGCTTATTAAAGACAGTAATTATTCAGATGGCAAATCACTCATTCGTAATTATATTACAGAAGAGGAACTATGGGCTTGTACAACTTGTAATGCCTGTGCTCAGGAATGTCCGATAAATATTAATCATCCTACACTTATTATGGATATGCGCCGCTATCTTGTTATGGAAGAAGCAGCTGCCCCGGCTATGCTGAATACAATATTTACTAATATCGAAAATAATGGTGCACCCTGGCAATTCTCTCCTGAGGACAGAATGTTATGGGCTAAGGATTTGGCAATGAATAAGAAATAGGGGCTAGTCCTTGAAAAGCAATTAATACAATTGAATATGGAAGAAAATAAAATAAAGCTTACCGTACCGATTATGGCTGATTTATTTGCCAAAAATGAAAAACCCGAGTATTTATTTTGGGTTGGTTGTGCAGGTGCTTTCGACGATAGATATAAAAAAGTAAGCAGGGCTTTTGCCAAAATATTGGCATATTTAAATGTGTCTTATGCCTGCTTAGGTCAGGAAGAGACATGCACCGGTGATCCTGCAAGAAGAGCAGGAAACGAAATGTTGTTTCAAATGCAGGCAATGACAAATATTGAAACATTTAAAATGTACGATATAAAAAAGATAATAACTATTTGCCCACATTGCTATAACATTTTCAAAAATGAATACCCTGACTTGGGTGGTCAGTATGAAGTAATTCACCATACACAATTTTTAAATGATTTAATAAGCAAAGGCAAATTAAAATTCGATTTGGATTTACTAAAAGATAAAAAGATTACATATCACGACCCCTGCTATCTTGGACGTGCAAATGAAGAATATGATGCACCACGAAATATTTTAAAAGCTATACCTTCTGTAAATATTGAAATGAAGCGTAATCGCAGTTCTGCCCTATGCTGTGGTGCAGGTGGAGCACAAATGTTTAAAGAAGCTGAAAAAGGTGATAAAGAGATTTATATGGAACGTACCGAAGAAGTTATTGAAACAGGTGCTGATATTGTTGCAACAGCCTGTCCCTTTTGCATGACAATGCTTACCGACGGTTTAAAATACAAAGATAAAGAAGAAGATTTGAAAAATTACGATATTGCAGAGTTGGTAGCAATGGAATTGGATTTGTAAATCATTTATCCTTTGGCGAGGCAAGTATGAATAAACCTATTCTTAATAAGAATTGGAAAAAAGCAAAAGAGAAGTTTTATTTATAACTTTTATCTAAGCACTTAACAACTAATCACCATATTGATATAATCATATGAAAAAATCAATCATATTCATTTCAATTGCAATTATCTTGATGAGTTTTATCAAGAAAGATGATTTTAACTTAATTAACTTTAAAGATTCTTTATTTGTTGACAGAACGGAAATAACTAACCTCGATTGGCGGGAATATGTATATTGGAACTTGAAAAAGTTCGGTGATGATTCAAAAGAATACTTGCAAAGTCTGCCGGATACTACTGTCTGGGAAAGTGATACTAGCTATAATAAGCCATATGTTGTGAATTATTATCAGCACCCTGCCTATTCAAAATACCCTGTTGTGGGTATATCATTCAATCAGGCTAATTCATATTGTAAATGGCGGTCGGATAGAGTAAATGAAATGATTTATATGAAGGAAAATAAGCTAAAATACAGCGACTTGGCAAAATTAAAAGATGTCCCAGCTGTTTATAGTTTTAGATTGCCTACTAAAAAAGAATGGATAGAATTTTCAAATTATGACATAAAGAAGAAGTATTTGAGAAAAGTATTTAAAAAGTTTGAAGGTAATTATAGGATAATTGACGAAAGAGTCATTCTAGGTAATTTTGCAAATGGTAACACTGATATTACGCTGCCGGTTGAATCATATTTCCCGAATGAATTAGGCTTGTACAATGTTTTTGGTAATGTTGCTGAAATGACATCTGATGAGGGGATTGCAATGGGAGGGAGTTTTACATCATCGCTCGATAATTTCTCATTGACAAAAGAATATAATTACAAAAAAGCGGAAGTCTGGCTTGGGTTTAGATGTGTTGCTAAAAAGAAACTACAATAGTCTGTGCTCACGTCGTACTTGCCAATCTTTTTTATTTCCTACAAAATAGCCCGCTGCGAGTCCGGCAAACCACCCGCCAATAAGAATATAAATAAATATATCCTGTGAAAAGAATAGTGAAATAAGCAAACCTAGTAAGGTTCCGGCTGCCATACCCAGGAATGTATAAAGAGACACAAAATAATAAACAGGATATATTTGATGTTGGCCTTTTAAATGTTTAACAATCTCATCCTGTTTCTTTTCAAGTTCTCTTCGTCCTGTTGGTATTGAATTAATGTAGGCAGAGAGATTCGTTGAAATATCCTCAATGTTTGATTTCAGAGATTTACATTCCTTACATGAGTCTTCGTTGTCATTCAAACGTTTAGCAATCCTGATAAGCTGATCTGTTTGATAAAACTTAACATCACGTTTATGGATCTTAGTTTTTTCAATTTCTATTTGATTTTCAATTTTCTTTATCCAATCTTTTTGCATACTCACATCTTTTTGTTACCGCAAATGTAATTATAATTGCTATTTTTTCATTAGCAATAATAATTGTAGTATTTTTATAGCTTCTATAAATAAATATAAATAATTATGAAGTGGTTTATACTATTTGTTTTGTTGATAATATCAAGCTTTATACAATCTCAAAATGTTAATCTGTCAAATGGTCTGGTCTTCGATGGTGAGCCTTATTTGGTAATTGATCCCGGTAATCCAAATCATATGGTTGTTGCCTGGATGAGTTGGAAGTTCAATCAAAATATTGTTATTAAAACAAGAGTTAGTTTTGACAGAGGCGAGACCTGGTCTCCTCCGGTTTATCTCCCTCATACAGCATCGGATTATACATCTGCCGACCCCTCGATGGCATTTAACAAGGATGGGGAATTGTTTTTATCATTTATTGATTTCTCTGGTTTTGAGTCAGCAAATTTTGATGGTGGTGTATTTGTTTCTAAATCAAGCGATGGTGGACTAAGTTGGGGTGGTGCAATACCTGTGATATCTGAAAGCTCTGACCCGGGGAAGAGTTGTTTCGATAGACCATGGATTACAATTGACACAAGCACAAACAGCCCCGGAAATATTTATATAACCACCATTAATGGAAAAAATGCACAGTCAGGTTACAATCCATATCTGAGTATCTCAACGGATAATGGTAATTCCTTTCAGTGGCGATATCTTGATACATTAGGATGGGAATCCGGACCTATTATTAAAAAGCCAATGGCTACACCTGTTGTAAGTTCAAATGGAATATTCAACGCAATTTACCCAAGCTACATGCCATTACAAAATTTATATCCATATTATTTTTTGGCTCAGTCGGTAAATGGAAATAGCTTTACCTACTCAATAATCTACCAACCATTATATATTATAAGCGATACTTTAGCAAAAACAGGATATTTGCTAATTGCCAATCCATCAAATGCCAATCATCTGGCTTTCATATTCATGAGTATTAATTATGGTGATGCAGATGTAATGCTAATGGAAAGTTTTGATAGTGGCACAAACTGGTCAACTCCGCTTAGAGTGAATGATGACCCTGAAGGAAACGGGAAAATGCAGGATATGATTTGGGCAGATTTTAATGACGACGGTGATTTATTTGTTTCGTGGCGTGACAGGCGAAACGGTGCTGACAGCACTTATTCAACAGATTACGAGTTTTGGGGTGCTTTCAGAAACAGAGACTCTACGATTTTTAATCCTAATTTTAGAATATCAGATACCATTGTTGCTTTTGATACTATCCTAAATTATTCGGGCAACGATTTTATGTGCTCTAAGCTAAATAGCGACACTTTATATTCGGTTTGGGGAGATACAAGAAATGGTAAACTAAATATATGGTTTACTAAGATGCTTGCAGATAGCGGTTCTGTTAATTTTGTCAGAGAACTTTCAAATGAAACTATTCCTGAGGTGCAAATATTTCCCAATCCTTCAAGGAGTATCGTGAATATTAAAGGCAAAGCCTTACAAAAGCTTGAGATTTATGATATAAAAGGAAATCTGATTCAACAATTAATCCTTAATTCAGATTTGGAAAGCTTTGACATTAGCAATTATTGTCCTGGTATTTACTACCTTTCAATTACAACTTTGTACGGTACTATTAAAAAGAAGATGCTTATAGAATAAATATAACAAGAACAAAAAATTACTTTACCACCTAATGCAAAGACATAGTTATACCTTACACAAACAAATGAAAATACAAATTGACATTAGAGTTTAATTTATTAACTTTGCAATAAAATACTTAATGACATGAATACACAGACAATATCCATAGACTTTCCTTCTGATATCTTTCTGGCACTAAATGAAACAGAAGGTGAAATAAAACAACGCATTAAGATTTCATTGGCCATTCGACTTTACAAATTACAAAAACTTACAATTGGAAAAGCTGCACAAGTTGCAGGACTTTCAAGACTGCAATTTGAGACAATCCTATCAGAGAATGAGATTCCAATATCAAACATAACAATTGATGATGTTATATCTGACACAGAAAAGTTAAAATAGGATGAAGAATGGACTTGTTATTGCCGATTCCGGAGCGATTTTTTCGCTGGCTATCATCGACAAGCTTGAAATATTAAATATACTATTTGATGACGTTAAGATTCCTATTGCAGTTTGGGAAGAAATAACTTTAAATAAGACAACAGAACAATATCATAAAATCCAATCATTCTTCCATGATAAGACACAAAAAATTGTAGGATTTAACGAATTGTCATTTTTAATGGATTATGGAGAATCCGAATCCCTGATTTTATACAAAGAATTGCAAGCAGACTTTCTGTTAATTGATGATAAGAAAGCTCGAAAAGTTGCTGAGAACTTTGGTCTCAATTGCATAGGGACTTTAGGTTTATTATCAGCTGCGAAAGACAAGGGAATTATTGCAGAATTAAGACCTCTTTTTAATATCTTTCTTCAAAATAAACGTTTCTATTCAATCAAATTATTGAATGCAATCCTTGTGAAGCACAAAGAGAAGAAAATAAACTATAATGCATAACAACAAGTATTGTGCTTTTGGCAGATAGTGCTATCCCGAAAGTTTTCAGGAGAAAATTTGGAGCGTTAAATCTACCTGCTTAGGAAATAATTATTAATAGCTCATTTGCCAAAGATTATTATAAATTTGTAACTTTTAAAACAAATTAGTGTTGTTCAGAAAAAAGGACAAATAAATATTAAGTGTTTATTGTAGGATGAATACTAAATACACACAAATTTTGTTAGTAATATTATTAACCAAATGTCGATATGAAGCGTAAAACATTATATTTTATTGGAGGTATTCTGGCGATTTTAATAATTGCATTTATTTTCAGTTATACTGAAACAGATACTATTGTAGATATTACCACAAAAGCAAAAAAAGGAGATTTTGAGATCTCTATCACAACTACAGGTGAGTTACGAGCTGAGAATTCTGAGCGAATTAAAGGCCCCTTTCTTAGAAAAGTTGGATTATACAGAATGAAGATTAGTGAGCTTATACCAGAAGGTACTATTGTTGACTCGGGTGATTTTGTTGCTTCACTTGACAGAACCGAAATAACCTCACGCTACGATGATATTGAAGATCAGCTGCAAAAGGTGCAATCGCAATATGATAAAACCCAGCTTGATACAGCACTGGATTTAAGGCAACTACGTGATAATTTAATAAACCTTAAGTATTCTTTGGAAGAAGCTGAAATAACTCTGGAACAATCAAAATACGAGTCACCTGCAACTAAACGTCAGGCAAAGATAAATATAGAAAAAGCAACAAGAGCCTATAACCAATCACTTGAAAATTATGATTTAAAGGTTGAACAAAACGAAGCAAGAATGATGGAAGTAGCGATAAATCTAAATCAACAAAAGAAACGCCTGAAAGATATTGAAGACGTAATGGATGATTTTACTATTTACGCACCAAAATCCGGTATGGTAATTTATCATAAAGAATGGGGGGGGCAAAAGCGGAAAGTCGGCTCTGAATTTAACACATGGGACCCAACCGTTGCAACATTGCCAGATATGTCATCAATGATTTCAAAAACTTATGTAAATGAGATTGATATCAGTAAAGTATCTGTTAGACAAAAAGCAATAGTTGGAATTGATGCTTTCCCTGATAAAAAACTTAATGGCGAAGTAATTGAAGTTGCAAATGTTGGTGAAGACCTTCCAAACAGTGATGCAAAAGTATTCGAGGTTATTATTAGAATTAGTGATACAGATTCAATACTCAGACCTAATATGACTTCAAGTAATACTATTTTGGCTAAGCAATATACAGATGTGGTTTATGTTCCATTAGAATCTATAATAAATAATGATAGCCTTACATATATTGTGAAATATAAAAATGGTTCCCGTGTAAAACAAATTGTAGAAGTTGGTGAATCAAATGAAAATGATATAATTATCAAACAAGGAATAAACGAAGATGATGAAGTTTTTATGAGTATACCTGAAGATGTTGATAATCTTGATTTTACGGGACTTGATATTTATAAAGATATTTTGCGAAAGCGTGAAATAGAAAAGAAAAAAGAGGAAGAAGAAAGGGCATTAAGGGAAAAGAATAAAACAAAGGAATCATTAAACAAAGAGATGGATGGTGTATCTG